>NZ_VSZV01000317.1:0-46102 GCF_008919455.1 Rhizobium sp. PEPV16 | reverse complement strand
CCCCAGGGTTTCAACGCAAAGTAGGTGCCGAACGCAAAAACGGCCCGGGAAGGGCCGGGCCGTCTCGATTGGCGATATGTTGGCTGAGCGAGCGTCTATTCGCCCTCTTTCCATAGCGCATGAAAATGCTGCACTGGGCCGTGGCCGGAACCGACGGTGAGGCGTCCGGCAGCCGCGACCGCGCCGGCGAGGTAATCCTTGGCGATGGCGACGGCCTCCCGCGCCGAGGCGCCCTTGGCGAGCTCGGCCGCCAGCGCGCTGGAGAGCGTGCAGCCGGTGCCGTGGGTATTCTTGGTCGGCACGCGCCGGGCTTCGAACCAGTGCAGGCCGGCGGCAGTGGCAAGCACGTCAGGGCTCTCGTCGCTGTCGAGATGTCCGCCCTTGACCAGCACCGCGGCCGGACTAAGCGCCAGCAGGCGCTCGGCCTGTTCCGCCATCTCAGCACGGTTTGTCGCCACCGGCTGGTGCAGCAGGGCGGCGGCTTCGGGCAGGTTCGGGGTCAGCAGTGTGGCAAGCGGAAGCAGCCGGCGGGTGAGCACGTCAACCGCTTCAGGCGCGAGCAGGGCGGCTCCACCCTTGGCGATCATGACAGGGTCGATAACGATCGGAATGTCGCGGTGGTCAGACAGCGCACCGACAACGGCATCGGCGATGCCGGCATTGGCGATCATGCCGATCTTGACCGCATCGACGCGGACATCGGCAAAGACGGCATTGATTTGGTCGGCGACGAATTGCGGCGGCACCAGGTGCACGCCGCTGACGCCTTGCGTGTTCTGCGCCGTCAGCGCGGTCAGCACCGCCATGCCATAGACGCCGCGGGCGGAAAAGGCCTTGAGATCGGCCTGGATGCCGGCGCCGCCGGAGGGATCGGAACCGGCGATGGAGAGAACATTGCGGATCATGCGCGGACCTTTCGAATTTCTGCAGCGATACGGCGCGTAGCGGCTTCCGGATCGGGCGTGCCGCAGATGGCGGAGACGACGGCAAGCCCACTGGCGCCTGCGGCAAACACTTGGGCGACATGATCGGCCTTGAGCCCGCCGATCGCGACCGATGGCACCGGCGAGGCCTTTACCAGCATTGCAAGTCCGTCAAAGCCGATCGGCTGCTTGTGATCGGCCTTGGTCGGTGTCGCAAATACCGGGCCGACGCCGGTGTAATCGACGAGATCAGGATCGACGGCGCCGGCAAGCGCCTCGCTCTCGACAGACAGGCCAAGGATCATCTCAGGGCCGATCATCGCCCTCGCTCTCATCGCATCCATGTCCTCCTGGCCGATATGCAGGCCGTCGGCGCCGATGGCGATTGCCGCCTCGACGTCATCGTTGACAATGAGCAGGGCGCCGGTCCCATCCAGCGCCTGTTTCAAGGCGCGGCCGGTCTCGATCATCCTGATGGTGCCGGCATGTTTGTCACGCAACTGCACCATGGTCGCACCGCCGGCAACGGCAAGGCGCGCGGTTTCGACCATGCCGATCTCCGCGCAGAGATCGGGGTCGAGGACGAGATAGAGCGAAAGGTCGAAAGCCTTCATGCGGCTGATATCCTTGCCCTGGCGTCAAGCATTTCGGCGTCGAGCGCGGCCAGCGCATCGAGAAAACGCCAGGAGAAGGAGCCAGGCCCGGCCGCACCAAGGGCGGCTTCCTCACCGGCGATGGCGAAGGTTGAAAGTGCGGCGACCGTCGCGCCGAAGATATCCTCAGGCGCCGTCGCGGCAAAGGCGCCGACGAGGCAGGTGAGCGAGCAGCCGAGCGCGGTGACTTGCGGCATCAAGGCCGATCCGCCTTCGATGCGCACGGCCCGCTCGCCGTCGGTGACGAAATCCACCGCACCGGTAACGGCAACGACCGCCCGCTGCCGCTCAGCCAGCCATCGCGCCGAACCTTCCGCCTGCTCGACCGGATCGCGGCTGTCGACTCCCTGGCCGCGGCTTTCTCCGCCGGCAAGCGCGATGATCTCGGAAGCGTTGCCACGGATGATGGTCGGTCGCAGGGCGAGCAGTTCGGCGACCGCATTGCGGCGGAAAGCCGTCGCATAATGGGCGACCGGATCGAGCACCCAGGGTTTGCCGGCGGATGTCGCCGCTTTCGCAGCCGCCTGCATGCCGTCTACCCACTGCGTCGACAGCGTGCCGATATTGATGGTCAGCGCACTTGCGATCCCGGCGAATTCGCCGGCTTCTTCCGCCGCATGCACCATGGCGGGCGAGGCGCCAGCGGCGAGCAGAACATTGGCGGCGATATTCATGGCGACGTAATTGGTGATGCACTGAACGAGCGGCGGCTTTTCGCGCATCGCCTTCAGCATCGCTCCTGGTGTGGTCCTGGTCTGCATATGGCCCCTTTCAGGCGGGGGCGGGCACGGGGCGGTTCGTGCGGACGGTGCCGCGGCCCCGAGCGACTCCCTCCGCCGGCATTATCCGGTTCAGGTTCGAAGGGTGCTTCTCAGCCCGTCTGTCGACGAACGCCCCTGTCTCTCATCGCGCTCTTTTCGCAGAGAACGGGACTGATGTCATCCCGAAAATGACAATTCCACGACCAACGCCGCCGCGTCTCTTTTACGAAAGGCGATCAGCCGACGATCTTTGCCAACAGCCGTCCGACATCCTCGTTGTCGACATTGTTATGGGCATCCGACGCCGCCGTCTTGATGATGTACTTGTCCGCCAGGAAGGTGTTGACCTTGCCGGCCTGCGGCGTGAACACGGCATCCGCATCGTCCTCGACGGCCTGTCCCGCCTTCAGGTGCTGCGGACCGTTCGCCCCCATCGCCCCGAACTCGTCGTTGGCATCGCCGATGCTCTTGGCGATATCGCGCGATAGGCGCGACGCCAGCGCATAGGCGAGCGTGCAGGCGAGATCGTTGTGGGTGTGGGTGATGCAGATCGGGCCGGTCGGCTTGCCCACGACATCGGGAAAGGCGCCGGCAAGGCCCGGCTTGATCTCCTTGGCGAAGCCATTGTGCGAGAAGGCCCCCTGCAGCAGGGTGAGCGAGAAGAATTCCAGCTTCGGGACCGGCGCCAGCCCGTTTGCCGCCGCCGCGACCAGCCGGGCGCCGAAGCTGTGGCCGACGAGATGCAGGCGAATTGGCTGCTGCAGCACGAGCTTCGACAGCACGCTTTTCGTCAACGCCTCGCCGACGATGCCGGCGCGCTTCTTCATTTCGTAATAGGTCAGCTGGTTCAAAAACCGCGCCACCGCCGCTCTCGGGCCGGAGATCAGGCCCGAGACGACGTCGCCAAGCCCTTGAGCCTTGCCGACGGAGCTTTCGAGGTTGAATGTCGGCGCCGCGATGAGAGCTTCCATCAGCATTTTGGCGCTGGTGGCATCGTCGGTGGCGAGCGCAATCGGCGCTGAATCCGCTTTGAGTTCGGAGTCCGTTCCCGGAGAACCGAGTGCTTCGTTGCCGTTCTTGACGAGGAAAAACGACGTCGTTTCATCGAGCGTCTTCGCTGCCGCCCGCGCCTTTTCGGCCGTTGCGGCGCCATCCGGCCCGAAGAGATCCTCGAAATCCTTCAGCACGTTTTTGAAGGCCGCATCGTCAAGATCCTCAGGGCCTGCCACCGTTCCATCTGCCGCCAGGGTCCCACCGCCGCCTGGCGTCACCAGCGTCTGTTCGTCGAAATCGGTGCGATAGGCCTTGGCGGGCCAGACGACGCCGGCGACGACGGTGTGGCTCGCCTTGTCGGGCGCAAGCTTCTTGCGGGCGTTCGCCCACAGCGTTCCGTAGAGCTTGAGGGCATCGTCCTTGGTATTCTTCCAGCCATGCGACATGACCACCAGATCGGTCGTTCCGGGCTGGTTGAGCAACGCCGCGAGACTTGTCGTCGTCGCGGGATCGATCGCGCCATTCTTGTCGAATTCGAGCCATAGGAATGGCGAGGGTCCAAGCGTGTCCATATGTCCTCCTTACACAGCCTGTAGCGTTCGCATCAGATCGAGCAGGCCGGCGCCCTGAAACTCCGGCCGCCGCTTGAGATCGGTCGCGGCGCCGATGAAGATCTCCTTGACGCGTTCCGGGTGGCCGAGAAATTCACGCCGAACCGAGAGAAACGCGGCGATCGCGCCGGAGACATGCGGCGTCGCCATGCTCGTTCCGGTATCCTCCCGGAACGGCGCTTCGCCTGACTTGGCACCGTTGTAGAGCGCGCATGAGATGATGCGCTCGCCGGGTGCGACGAGATCGGGCTTCATGCGCCCATCCGCGGTCGGTCCCTTGGAGGAAAAATAGGAGACGCCGTAGGTATGCGGCATGTCGCGATGCGTCGAGCCGACAGTGATGGCGAGCGCTGCGTTGCCGGGATCCATGATCGTGCCGCTATGGGCGGCGCGCTCCGGCGCGCCTGAGAACTGCGTCACCGTACCGTAGCCGGCATTGCCGGCCGCGACCACGACGCAGACGCCCGAACGCACCAGCCTGTCGACCTCGACGCAGAGCGGGCTTTGCCCTGCCGCGAACCAGACCGGATCGAACGGATAGCCAAGGCTGAGATTGATGCCGTGGATCTTGATGTTGCGCCCGTAGTCGTTCGAGCGCTGGACATAGCCGATCGCAGCCAGCAGATTGCTGAGCTTGCCCTGCTTCTCATTGGCCAGCACTTTCAGGCTCAACAGCTTGCAGTGCGGTGCCATGCCGGTGATGACGCCGTCATGAGCATCCTTGACGGTTGATTTGGTCCCATCCTCGTTGCGCACCTCCGATTTCACGCAGATATTCCTGATCGCGTCCGTTTTCGGTTCGTCCAGCACCGATGTGCGGCCGGCGATGATGCCGGCAACATGGGTTCCATGGCCGGCACTATCGATCAGCGCCGCAGCCGACGCCACGGCCGGGTCCGGATTGTCGGCCGTGAAATCCCGATGAAAGAGGCCGTCCGGCAGATCGAGCGTTCTCAGTGTTTTGAAATGCGGATGTGTCCCGTCAATGCCGGTATCGGCCACTGCCCAGACAATGCCTTTTCCGCTGGCTGCGAAGGATGCATGCGCCGCATCGCATTTGATTGTCCTGACGGATTCATAGACGCAGCGTTTGATCTCGTGATCGCACCAGATCTTGTAGACGAGTGGTGTCTTTTTATTCTTGCTGCCGCTTTTGGTTTCACCCTTATTCTTGTCGTCATCCTTTTTGGGCATTGTCCAGCTCGAAAGCCGGTCAATGGCTTCCCGGGTCAGGGTCGCGAAGGCGTAGCTGTCGGTCCAGAGGGATTTGGCGGCAATCCTGCTTCCATTCGAAAAGATCTGCGAGAGGTCCAGTTTGCTGTCCTCCGAGACCGCAGGCATGCCGAGCGGCGGGGACATGCCGAAACGCCACAGGTTGTTGCTCTCGTCAGTCGCCCCAATCCTGTTGAGGTACAACAGGAATGCTTCGAACAAGAGTTGCCGCGCCGCCGTGCCGCCGCCCGGAAAGTCGCGGTTAAATTCGATGATGACATCGAATTGCTTCGCCTTGCCAATCCCCTTGGGGGGATCCGTCTTGCCCTTCATGAACGACGAGAGATCGCCCCCAATCCGCGTCTTGACGAGGTTTTCTTGAATGTTGCTCTCGGATTTTCTCCGAGGCCGTGCTGGCTGCTGCGCTCTCGCCATGCGGTTCTCCTCCCTCTTCGGAAAGAATAACAGCGACAACCATAGGTGCAATATATTTCTGAAATGCAGCTCTATATTTACTAAATATCCGAATGACTTTAAAATCGCCGATCTACACTCGCTCCGGCAATGCGCTCATGCATGAACCCCTTTCACGCGGTAGACCTCCGGATCGGGAATCGGGACCGCGGCGATCAGCGCCCGGGTATAATCATCCCCAGGGTTTTCGAATATCTCTCGCCGCGTGCCGGTTTCGATGATGCGGCCGGCGCGCATGACGGCGACGTTGTGCGACATGCGCTCGACCACCGCCATGTCGTGGGAGATGAAGAGATAGGCAAGCCCCATCGTTTCCTGCAGTTCGAGCAGCAGGTCGAGCACGCGGGCGCGGACAGAGACGTCAAGGGCTGCGACGCTTTCGTCGGCGACAATCAGCTTTGGCTCCAGCGCCAAGGCCCGGGCGATGCAGATGCGCTGGCGCTGGCCGCCTGAAAACTCGTGCGGATAGCGCGTCGCCGCATCAGGCGTCAGGCCGACCCGGCGCAGCAGTTCGGCGACGCGGTCCTGCCGTTCACTCTGGTTGCCGATGCCGTGGATGACCATCGGTTCGCCGATCGCCTTGCCGACGGCCATGCGCGGGTCAAGCGAGGCATAGGGATCCTGAAAGATCATCTGCGCCGAGCGGCGCACGGGCCGCATCTCGCGCTGGCTGAGGCCGGCGATATTGCAGCCGTCGATCAGGACATTGCCCTTGAAGGGGATGAGGCCGAGGACAGCCTTGCCCGTCGTCGATTTGCCCGAGCCGCTTTCGCCGACGAGGCCGAGCGTTTCGCCCGGCAGGATATCGAAGGAAACGCCTTCGACGGCTGCGACCGGCGGCTTGCCCTTGAAAAACCGGCTTGCGGCACTGCCATAGGTGACGGTCAGATCGCGCACGTTCAGCACCGGCGTGCGGTCCGGATGCAGCGTCTCGACCGCGCGTTGGGTGATGCGCGGCGGACGGTCGGTGCCGGCAAGCGCGCCGAGCCGCGGGACGGCGGCGAGCAATTGCTGCGTATAGGCCTCCTTCGGCCGCTGGAAGATGGCGAGCGCCGTTCCCTGCTCGACGATCCTGCCATTCTGCATGATGACGACGCGGTCGGCCATTTCGGCGACGACGCCCATGTCGTGAGTGATGAGGATGATCGAGGCGCCGAATTCGCGCTTCAACTCACGCATCAGCTTGAGGATTTGCGCCTGCACGGTGACGTCGAGCGCCGTCGTCGGCTCGTCGGCGATCAGCACCTTCGGCCGGCAGGAGAGCGCCATGGCGATCATCACCCGCTGGCGCATGCCGCCGGAAAGCTCGTGCGGATATTGCTTCAGCCGCCGGGCCGGCTCGGTGATCTGGACGGCATCGAGCATCTTCAGCGCCACCGCCTCGGCATTGTCGCTGCCCTGGTGCGCGCGGATTGCTTCGGTCAGCTGGTTGCCGACCGACATGACCGGGTTCAGCGAGGTCATCGGTTCCTGGAACACCATGGCGATATCGCCGCCACGGACGCCGCGCATCGCCCGGTCGGAAAGCGTGAGCAGGTCGCGCTCACCGAGCATGATGCTGCCGGAGGCGACCTTCAGCGAGGCCTTCGGCAAGAGCCCCATGATCGACAGCGAGGTGACCGACTTGCCGGAGCCGGATTCACCGGCGATGCAGAGCGTTTCGCCGCTTGCAAGCTCGAAGCTGACGTCCTCGAGCACTGGCTTGCGGCCTTCGGGCGTGCGGGCATCGACGCTCAGCTTGCGAAGGCTGAGCACCGGTGCTGCGGCGGGCATGGCTTCGTTCACGCGAACACGATCCTCGGGAAGTAGAAGGAAACCACCCAGTTCGGCTGGTCGACGATCTCGCTGATCCGGAGATCGCCGCAGACCGAGCAGAGCAAATAGGCATCGATGGCGCTCATGCCGTGTTCGGCGCCGAGAAGATCGATCATGCGCATGACGCTTTCACGCGCCCCGGTCATCAGATCAGGGCCGATGCCTGTCGTGACCTCGTAGCCGGCGCCGTCGAGATGGCGGGTCACCGGTTCGGTGGTGGTGAAGCGCGGCGTTTGCAGCCTGGCGTCCTTGACGAGCTCGATCGTCGCTTCGACGTTCATCTGGCTTTCGATCGCCGTGCCGCAGACTTCGCCATCGCCCTGGGCGGCATGGGTATCTCCGATCGAAAACAGCGCGCCGTCGACCTCGACGGGCAGATAGAGCGTCACCCCCGCCGTCAGGTCGCGGATATCCATGTTGCCGCCGACGCGACGCGGGGGAACGACGGAGTGGGTGCCGGGCTCGGCGGGTGCGACGCCGATCGTGCCGGCGAAGGGCTTCAGTGGCACGCGACCGCCCGGACCGTAAAGGGCGGGCACCATGCTGTTGGCGTCATAGGACCAGACGTGCAGTGCCGGATCCTTGAACTGGTCGGCAAGCAGGCCGAAGCCTGGAATATTCGCCGTCCAGCCGACACCCGAGGGAATGAACTTGCGCAGAGTCACCTTCAGCGCATCGCCGGGCTTGGCGCCTTCGATATAGACTGGGCCGGAGACCGGGTTGATCTTGCCGAAATCGAGCGCGTTCAGCGTTTCCAGGGTGGCGTCGCTTCCGAGCTGGCCACCGGATGAATCCATGCATTCGAAGTGGATCGTCTCGCCGGGCTTGGCGACGACCGCGGGGGTGAAATCCTTGTTCCAGCCGAAATTATGCTGGGCGCGGTGGATGGTGTGGGTGCAGGCGATGCACATGTCATGTGTCTCCCTCGATTTTATAACGCCTTCCCGGGCGGGACCGGGAAGGCTTTGTTTCTTCAGGGCTTATTGCTTGACGTAGATCGCGTCGTAATTGATGACGCGGGTCGGATCGATGTAGATGTTGTCAGCACCGCCCATGCGCAGCGACTTGGCGACGACGCGGCGTTCGTTGATGACAGGGATCCACGGCGCATCGGCCATGATATCGGTGAAGATCTTGCCCCAGGCGACGGTGCGCTCGGCGGCCTTTGCCGGATCGGACATCGAGTCGGCGGCAACGGCGCGCTTGTCGAGATCGGCATTGCAATACCACGACCAGTTCCAGCCGCCCGGAACCGCGCCGGCGCAACCGAGGATCGGGCCGTAGAAGTTGGACGGATCCGGGAAGTCGGCGATCCAGGCCATGCCGCCCGACCAGATCATCGGCGCTTCGCCTTCCGTGCCGCCGGCCGCGATGACGTTTGCCTGGGCGAGTGCCCGGACTTCGGCTTTGACGCCGACAGCGGCCAGGTCTTGCTGTATCGCCTGGGCGATACGCGGCTGCGGGTCGGTGTTGGTCGAGTAGAGCACGGTCTCGAAACCATCGGGATAGCCGGCTTCGGCAAGCAGCGCCTTGGCTTTCGCTACGTCATAGGCGTAGCCGGTGAAGGCCTTGTCGTAGCCCGGCATCAGCGGCGGCAGCGGCTGGTTGGCGGGCGTTGCGCGGCCGTTGAGGATGCGGGTGATGCGGTCCTTGTTGATTGCCATGTTCAGCGCCTGGCGAACCTTGACGTTGTCGAAGGGTTTCACCTTGGTGTTCAGCGTGATGTAGCCGGTGTGCAGCTGCTCGCCGTCGACGATCATCTGCGCGCCATCGGCCGAATTCTTGATTTCGAGGAACTTCGCCGGCGGAATGCCGTCGCCGGCAATATCGACCTCGCCCTTCTGCAGGCGCAAGAGCGCCACCAGCGGCTCCTGGCCGACCTCGACCTTGAAGCTGTCGATATAGGGAACGCCCTTGACGAAATAATCCTTGTTGCGCTCGAAGACGAGCTGCTGGCCGATCGTCCAGTCCTTCAGGATGAAGGTGCCGGAGCCAACCGGCTTCTTGCCGAAATCGCCGGCGGCTGCCTCGACGGCTTCCTTCGGCACGACAGAGGCGAAGTTGATCGCAAGCACGTGCAGGAAGGTGGCGTCGGGGCGCGAGAGGTTGAAGATGACGGTGCCGTCATCCGGCGTCTCAATGCCGGAGAGCGTCGTCGTCTTGCCGCCGGTTTCATCCTCGAAGCCCTTGATGGCGCCGAAGAAACCCGCGCCAGGCCCTTGAGTCTTCGGGTCGACGGCGCGTTCGATCGAATATTTCACGTCGGAGGCGACGACCTCGCGGCCGTTCGAGAACTTTACGCCCTTGTGCAGCTTGAAGGTATAGGTCAAGCCGTCGGGCGAAACGGTGAAGCTTTCGGCAAGCGAGGGAACGGGGTTCGGCGTGCCGGGCGCATAGTCCATCAGGCGGGAATACAGGCTCTTGATCATCGACCAGTTGACCCAGTCGTAGCCGATTGCCGGGTCGAGCGTGGTGATGTCGTCCTTGTAGGTGACGACGATATCGCCACCCTGCTTGGGCGTTTCCTGAGCCATGACGGACAATGGGGCGAGCGCCACCATCGTTGCCATGGTCGTCTGTTGCAGCCAGCGTTTGAACATCTTGGTTCCCCTTCTTTGGTTGCTGTCAGCGTGTGCGGATGCGCGGATCGATGACCGGCGCGACGAGGTCGGCAAGCAGGTTGCCGATGATGATGGCAAGTGCCGAGGTCAGGGTGACGCCCATGATGATCGGGATGTCGACCTGCTGGATCGCCTGCCAGGCGAGCTGGCCGATGCCGGGCCAGCCATAGACCGCCTCGACCACGACCACGCCGCCCATGAACTGGCCGATATCGATGCCGATCATGGCGATGATCGGCAGCACCGCGTTTGGCAGTGCATGGCGCAGGATGACTCGCTTCGAGGAAAGACCCTTGGCGCGCGCCGTGCGGACGTAATCCTGGTTCAGCACGTCGATCATCGACGAGCGCACCATGCGGGCGTACCAGCCGGCGCCGCAGATGCCGAGCGTTACGGCAGGCAGGACGAGATGCGAGAAGCTGCCGTAGCCACTCATCGGAAACCAGCCGAGCGTTGCCGCCAGCAGGTAGAGCAGCAGCAGGGCGACGAGGAACTGCGGCGCCGAGGTGCCGACGAAGGAGGCCATCATCACCATACGGTCGACGAAGCCGCCGCGGCGCATGGCGGCGATGGTGCCGAGCGTCAGGCCGAGCACCACCTCGACGAAGATGCCGGCAAGCATCAGCGTCAGCGTCGCCGGCAGGCGGGCGGCAATCAGCGTCCAGACATCGGTCTTCTGCGCATAGGAGCGGCCGAGATTGCCATGCAGCAGATTGCCGAGATAGGTGCCGAACTGGACCAGCAGCGGCTGGTCGAGGCCGAGCTCATGGCGGATGTTGGCGACCGTCTGGGCGGTGGCGCTGCGGCCGGCGATCATGCGGGCCGGGTCGGCCGGAAGAGCATAGAGCAGCACGAAGGTGATTGCCGCGACACCGAGCAGGATGAGGGCCGCCTGCGCCAGCCGGCGGAGCATGAGTGATGCCATCAGCCCCTCCCGCGCTGGGTCGGGTCGAGAATGTCGCGTAGCGCGTCGCCCACCAGATTGAAGGAAAGCGCCGTCAGGAGGATGATCGCGCCCGGAATGAAGACCAGCCAGGGGGCGGCCTGGAAATAGCTTTGGCTCTCGAAGATGATGTTGCCCCAGGAGGGCTGCGGCGGCTGGACGCCGACGCCGAGAAAGGAAAGCGTGGCCTCGAGCAGCACGGTGGTGGCGATGCCGAGCGTTCCCCAGACGATTGCCGTCGGCATGAGGTGCGGCAGGATATGCATGAAGAGCACGCGCATATGGCCGGCGCCGAGCGAGCGTTCGGCCATGATGAAATCCCGCTCCACCAGCCCGCGGGTTTCGGTATAGACGATGCGGGCGACCTGCACCCAGTTGACCAGCGCAATCACCATGGCGACGATCCAGAGGCTCGGCTTCAGCAATGCGGCGAGCACGATGGCGAGAAGCAATGCCGGAAAGGCCATCATCAGATCGGTGAAGCGCATCAGGATGTTGCCCGCCAGCCCGCGGAGATAACCGGCAACGATGCCGACGAAGAGGCCGATCGTCACCGCGATGCCGTTGGCAACAAGGCCGATGATCAGCGAGGTGCGGGCGCCGAAGAGCAGGCGCGAGAACAGGTCGCGGCCGAGCGTGTCGGTGCCCAGCAGATAGGGACCGCCCGGCGGCAGCGGCGCGCCTTCGAGCGACAGGCCGTCAAACATCTGCTCGTCAGGACTGAACGGCGCGATCCACGGCGCTGCGATGGCGAGCCCGATGACGAGTGTGACGACGATGAGGCCGAAGAGGGCCGTCGGCTGGCGGATCATCTGTTTCAGCACATGCATCAGCCGGCCTCCGGCAGAGGTTCGGCGCCCGCCAGGATGAAGGCTGATATCTGCTCCATCGGCAGGCGGCGGCGCATGGCGCAATTGCGCAGGATTGCGTAAGCGCTCTCCTCGTCGATGCCATGTGCGGCCTGCAGCTTTTCGACGGCGGCGTGAACGAGTGGCCGCAGCCGAACGCGCTCTTCGAGATATTGCAGTTTTTCCGCAGTCGCCTTGCGCTCCCGATGAATGGAGACGGCCATGACAAGCGCCGGATAGACGGCCGATGTGGCGATCGGCTTGGCGATGATCGCACCGGCACCCTGTCCAAGTGCCCAGGCGATGCGGCCGGGCGCTTCCGAACCAAGCAAGGCAACGACGGGGCAGGCAGGCGTTTCGCCGTGCCAGGGCAGCAGATCGTCCCAGCCCTGGTCGGCATCGACGATGACGAGATCGGGCAGTGCCGCGGCCGAAAGCGGCGCCCATTGCAGTGTTGCGTGGATGCCGAGCAGGCGAAGCTGGCGGATCAGCCTTTCGGTGTTGCCGTCCTCGCGATGCAGGACCATCGCCTGCCAGCCGGTGAAATTGGGTGTCTCTCTCATGACACCACCCTTAGCCGTGGAAAGGCCTGGCGGTTGCGGCCGGTCAGATAGGGGTCGGCGGCGAGCGGCGGCCGCGAGGCGACGACATCGAAGCCGTTGTCGGCGTTGATCCGGCCGAGATGGAAGGGCAGGGCGGCATGATTGGTCTCGCGGTCGATCGAAAGCGCGCCGAACAGGGTCGGCCAGGATCGATTGTAGAGCTCGCGCCGGACGGCGTCGGTCTCGTCACCGCCGGCGGCGACGATCGCGTCGACGCAGAGCCGGACGGCCGTATAGGCGCTGGCAAAGACGCTGGAGACACGCCGCTCGGCGCCGTGACGCTGAGTGACACGGGCCTTGAAGGCGGCATTTTCGGCGGTCGCGATACTATCGAAATAGGAAGCGGCGCAAAGCTGGCCGGCAGCAGCTCCGGCGGCGATATCGTCGAGTTCGCATTCCATCAGGTCGCAGCTGACCACCGGGCAGTTTTCCGCGCGGAAGGCCGGGTCGCGATCACCGAGGGCCTTGATCGCCTCCAGGAAGGCGTAGCTCGAGGGGCCGATCAGATTGTTGAGGATGAAGCTCGGGCGGCGCTGCGCGATCTCGGCGACGATGCGTTCGACGGCGGTTTCCTCGAGCGGAAGATAGCGTTCGCCGAGCACTTCGCCGCCGGCATGGGTGATGAGTTCGCGGGCGAGCCGGTTCATCTCCCAGCCCCAGACATAGTTGGCGCCGACGAGATAGGGCCTTGCGCCGTAGCGCGGGATCAGGTGCTCGAACAGCGGCAGCAGATGCTGGTTGGGGCAGCCGCCGACATAGATGACGTTCTCGTTGGCCTCGAAGCCTTCATAGGGGCACATGTACCAGAGCAGGCCGTCATGTTTCTCGACGAGCGGAATGACTTCCTTGCGCGCCGCAGACGTGATCGTGCCGACGATATGGCGGCAGCCGGCGCGCAGAAGATGGCGCGCGCCGTCCAGATAGGCGGCGAGATCGGCATGCGGATCGAAGAAGACCGGCTCGATCGCCAGCCCTTCGACGCCGGCATATTCGGCCATCGCGAAATCGGCGCCGTCGCGCGCGTCGCGGCCCATCGAGCCGTAGGGCCCGGTGGTCGAAAAGAGGATGCCGATTTTCAGCGCGTCATTCATGAAGTGACCACATCAAAAACCCCACGACGCTGGTCCCATCGAGCGATGAGGCGTCATGGGGCGAAACTGCCCGGGGACTATCGAAGTCATGTAATGTGGAAGGCTCTTTGCCTAATCCGCAGGCCTGAGTAAAATACAGGCAGCTTGTCTTTGTCAAGTGTGCTGCGCTGCACTCGCAGTCATTTGATCTTGTTCTTCCGGTAGAGCCACGAAAGGACGCTCTTCTAGCTCAAATCATGCAGATCCTTTGCAGTCGCCGGCCCAATCGAGAATTCGGAGAAGCGGACTGTCAATCCGCTACGCTCCGGCGTGCAGGCCGTGGGTCCGACCTCATAGTGGTCAGCAGCCGGGAAGGGGGCGAGCCGCAGCAGCGGCCAGAAACTGCCATCGCGCGAAGCCTGGATGCGCATCGCGCCGTTGGCGACGGTGACGCGGATGTAGAAATCCTCCAATTCCCTGAAGGGCTGCGCGACGGACCAGTCGGACTTGCCGTCAGTGACGACGGTGCTGAGGAAGGCTTCGCCGTCGGTGAATTCGACGCCTGTTTTCACCCAGCGTCTCTCGTCGATGCGCACCATCAGCCCAGCCTGGTCGTAGAGCGTGCGGAATTCGCCGCGGACGCGGATCTGTGCGGTGAAGCTGTCGGTGGTGGGAAAGGCGAGGAAGTGGCCGCTGTCACGGGTGAAGCCGTAATGGGTCTCCCGCCAGAAATCGGTCTTCTCATCGGTGGTCAGGGTGAGGCCGGTTTCGGTCGCCTGCCAGTGTGCCGGCTCGTTCAGCCATTTGCCGTCGTTGAAATCGATGCTCATCCTGTTCTCCCGTTCCGTTGAAGCCTCACTGGAGGGCGATTGACACACCTTGGCATAATGCGCGGTCTTGTTGCAGGCGGGCGCAGCCAAAGATTGTGTGTTTTTCGGCGTCTCGGTATCCGCCGAGCGCATAATCCGTCGCTCCTGCTTGACAGGATCGATCCATCTCCTATTCTGTTACAAAAAGATGAATTACATAATTGTGGAACTAAACGGGAGTCCTCACATGAAAACACTGGTCGCATTCCTTCTCGGCACCGCGCTCGTCGCCCTGCCTTCGACGCTCCTTGCCCAGGAAAAGGGCGGCGTCATCAATGTCGCGACGATCGGCGAGCCGCCGACGCTCGATCCGATGTCGTCGACGGCCGATCTCGTCGGCATCGTCACGCAGCACATTTTCGAAACGCTCTACACCTTCGACAAGAGCTGGAACGTCACGCCGCTGCTGGCCGAAAGCCTGCCCGAGATCAGTGCCGACGGCAAAACCTATACGATCAAGCTCAGGACCGGCATCAAGTTCCACGACAATAGCGACATGACCTCGGAAGATGTCGTCGCCTCGCTTGGCCGCTGGATGAAGATCGCCTCGCGCGGCAAGCAGGTGGCCGGCTTCATCGATAAGGTCACCGCCGCCGATCCGGCGACCGTGACGATCACGCTGAAGCAGCCCTATGCGCCGCTGACCTCGCTGCTCGCCTTCAACAATTCGGCCGCGATCATCATCCCGTCCGAAAAGCAGGACGAGCCGATGAAAGACTTCATCGGCACCGGTCCCTACATGCTGAAAGAGCGCAAGGCCGACCAGTATATCCAGCTTGTCCGCTTCGATGGCTATAAGTCCCGCGAAGGCGACAGCAATGGTTATGGCGGCGCCCGCCACCAGTATCTCGATGAAATCCGCTTCGTGCCGGTGCCGGATCCGAACACTCGCGTCGAGGCCGCCGTTTCCGGCCAGTACGACTACGTCGACTCGATCCCTGTCGAATCATACGACAAGCTGAAGGCCTCCACCGCCTCGCAGCCGATCATCCTGAAGCCCTTCGGTTATCCCGTCTTCGTCTTCAACACGAAGGAAGGTATTGCTGGGAATGTCGAGGTTCGCAAGGCGATCCGTCAGGCGCTCAGCATGGAAGACATGCTGGCGGCGGCTTTCGGCAGCAAGGATTTCTACGCGCTCGACGGCGCCATCTATCCCAAGACCTTTGCCTGGTCGACAGATGCCGGCGTCGAAGGCGCTTATAATGTTGCCGATCCGGAAGGGGCGGCGGCTGCCGCCAAGAAGGCCGGCTACAATGGTGAGCCGATCCGTATCCTGACCAGCCGCCAGTATGAGTTCCACTACAAAATGGCGCAGGTCGCCGCCGAATATTTGAAGCTTGCCGGCTTCACCGTCGATATGCAGGTTGTGGACTGGGCGACACTGACGCAGCGCCGTACCGATCCGAAGCTCTGGGATATCTACATCACCCATAGCCCCTTCCTGCCGGAGCCTGCCCTGATCGGCTCGCTCTCGACCAGTTCGCCGGGTTGGTGGGATACGCCGGCCCGCAAGGCCGCCGTCGATGCTTTCACCTCGGAAGTCGATCCGAAGAAGCGCGTGGCGCTCTGGGCCGACGTCCAGAAGGCGATCTATGCCGACGCCCCCTTCATGAAGATCGGCGACTTCAACGCCGTTTCGGCAGAATCGACCAAGCTTGAAGGCGTCGATCCGGCTCCGTGGCCGTATTTCTGGAATGCTTCGATCAAGAAGTAAGCATCGCCACCGATACCGGCCATTCCTGGTCGGCATCGGTCTTCTTTTTTGCAGCATCTGCAAAGGTTTGCCAGGGATTCATGATACGCTACATCCTCCAGCGCCTGTTCGGCATGATCGTCGTGATGTTTCTCGTCGTCACGATCGTCTTCGTCATCGTGCGCGTGACCCCGGGCGATCCGGCCGCCGTCATGCTCGGGCCGGATGCGACACCGCAGGATATTGCCGACCTCAGGTCCCGGCTCGGCCTCGATCAGTCGCTCGGCCTGCAATATGTCTATTATATCGGCCAGATGCTGAGAGGTGATCTCGGCCAGTCTATCTTCCTCAACATGCCAGTCACCTCGGCCTTGCTCGACCGGGCCGAGCCGACCTTCTTCCTGACTTTGTTTTCGCTCGCCATTGCCAGCATCATCGCCCTGCCGATCGGCATCTATGCCGCCTATCGGCGCGGTTCCTTCGTCGACCAGGCGGCAACGACGCTCGCCATGTTTGCAGCCAGCATTCCGAGCTTCTGGCTCGGCCTGATCCTGATGCAGGTCTTCGCCGTCAGGCTCAACCTCTTCCCGGTCTCCGGTTACGGCGGTCCGGGCTCGACCTTCTTCGAGCGCATGTATCATCTGACGCTGCCCGCCTTTGCACTCGGCATTGTCTCCTCGGCGCTGATCCTGCGCTTCACCCGCGCGTCGATGCTCGATGTGCTCGGCGACGATTATATCCGCACGGCCCGCGCCAAGGGGTTGATCGAGCGTCGGGTCATTCTCAAGCACGCGCTGAAGAATGCGCTGATCCCGATCCTGACGGTGATCGGCCTGACGGCAGCGGTGCTGATATCTGGCGCCGTCGTCACCGAGACCGTCTTCGGCCTGCCGGGTGTCGGCAACCTCGTCGTCTCCGCGGTGCTGCGCCGCGACTATCCCGTCATCCAGGGCGCGCTGCTCGTTATCGCCGCGCTCTACGTGCTGATCAATTTTGCGATCGACATGCTCTATCTGCTGATCGATCCGAGGGTGCGCTACTGATGGCAGATATCGCAATCAAATCAGTCGAAGGCGAAGGCAGCAAATTCGTCAAGCGCCTGCTGAAGCGCAAGACGGTCGCCTTGGGTCTGCTGATCCTGACGATCTTCGTGCTTCTGGCGGTCTTCGCGCCTGTTGTCGCGCCCTATTCGCCGTCGAAGCTTTCCATCGTCAACCGGCTGAAGCCGCCGAGCGGCACCTTTTTCTTTGGCACAGATGAGTTCGGCCGCGACGTCTTCTCGCGGACGATCTTCGCCGGCCGCCTGTCGCTGCTCGTCGGTGTTGCGGTCGTGACCTTGTCGGCCATAATCGGCGTGACGCTCGGCCTGCTTGCCGGCTTCTTCCAGAAGCTCGATACGCCAATCGCCCGGCTGATCGACGCGATGATGGCGTTTCCGGATATTCTGTTGGCGATCGCGCTCGTTGCCGCCCTCGGCCCGTCGTTGACGACGGTCATCATCGCATTGTCGATCGTCTATGCGCCGCGCCTTGCCCGCATCGTCCGCGCTTCGACGCTGGTCATTCGCGAGCTGCCCTATGTCGAGGCGGCGAGGGCGCTCGGCATCTCGACCTTCCATATCATGACGCGGCATGTGCTGCGCAATCTGCTGTCGCCGATCCTCGTGCAGGCCACGTTTCTCTTCGCCAGCGCAATGCTTGCGGAAGCCGGCCTGTCTTTCCTCGGTCTTGGGGTCAGCCCCGAAATCCCGACCTGGGGAACGATGATCGCCGCCGGCCGGCAGTATATCGGCCAGGCCGACTGGATGACGCTATTTCCGGGTGTCGCCATCATCCTCTCCGTGCTGTCGCTGCAGATGGTCGGCGATGGCCTCAGGGACATGCTCGATCCCAGACTGCGTAAGGATCTTTAATCCGCCGACCAAGCGTCGGCCCAATTGAAATTCGCCAAATCGAAAATTGCATGACAGGAGTTTGCGTGAATCAGTTTCCCACCGCGGCCGGCAAGGTCGAGAACTCGCCTTACGAACGGCTTGCCGCCCTCGGCATTGCGCTTCCGCCCCCGCCGCCGCCGATCGCCAATTTCGTCACGCATGTGATCGAAGGCAACATGCTCTATCTCTCCGGCCAGGGGCCGCGCGAGGCTGACGGCTTCATGCATGCCGGCAAGGTCGGCGGTGGGGTCAGTGTCGAGCAGGCCTACGGCCACGCGCGGCTGACCGGCATAAACCTGCTTGCCGTCATGCAGGATGCGCTCGGTGATCTCTCCCGCGTCAAGCGAGTGGTCAAGCTGCTCGGCATGGTCAATGCCGTGCCTGATTTCGAGGATCATCCAAGCGTCATCAACGGCTGTTCGGATCTGCTGATTGAAGTCTTCGGGCCGGCCGGCGAACATGCCCGCTCTGCCGTCGGCTTCGGCTCGCTGCCCGGCAACATCACCGTCGAGATCGAGGCGATCGTCGCCTTGCACGGCTGACGGGAGCTCGACACAGTTGATCGACCGCACCATGTTTCGTTTTTCGACCCAGAATCCTGGAGATCTCCATGTCCACTGATATCCGCCCGTCGCTTGGCCTTCGCCCTGTCATCAATGTATCGGGCACGATGACCAGCCTCGGCGCCTCGATCGTCGTTCCCGAAGCGATCAGCGCGATGGCATCGATCCTGCCGCACTTCGTCGAGATCAACGATCTGCAGCGCAAGGCAAGCGCCGTCATCGCTAGGCTGACCGGCGGCGAGGCGGGCTTCGTCACCGCCTCCTGCTCGGCCGGCATATCGCTTGCCGTCGCCGGCACGATCACCGGCAACAACCTGCTGGCGATCGAGAAGCTGCCGGATGTGGTGCCGGAGAAGAACGAGGTGCTGGTGCAGATGGGCCATGTCGTCAGTTACGGCGCCCCGGTTGACCAGGCAATCCGGCTTGCCGGCGGCAAGGTCGTGCTTGTGGGGCAGGCGACCTCGACGCACCGCTTCCATATGGAAAACGCCATCACCGACAAGACTGCCGCCGCCGTCTATGTCGTCTCCCACCATGTTGTCGACTACGGCCTGCTGAACCTGAAGGAATTCGTCGAGATCGCCCATACCAGGGGCGTGCCCGTCATCGTCGACGCGGCTTCGGAATACGACCTGCGCATCTTCCTGGAGCAGGGAGCCGATATCGCGCTCTACTCCGGCCACAAATTCCTCGGCGGCCCGACCTCGGGCATCGTTGCCGGCAGGAAGGAGCTGGTGCGCCATGCCTTCCTGCAGAATATGGGCATCGGCCGCGGCATGAAGGTCGGCAAGGAGAGCATCTTCGGCGTGATGGCGGCACTCGAAGCCTGGGAAAACCGCGACCATGCCGGCATCCTGGAGCGCGAGACCGGCTATCTCAACCTGTGGAAGCGCACCCTCGACGACCGCCCTGGCGTCACCGCGCTGATCGAGCCCGATCCGACCAACAATCCCCTCGATCGGCTGCGCCTGATCGTCGATCCCGGGCAAGCCCATATCACCGCATGGGATCTGGCCGATGCGCTTGCCAAGGGCAGCCCGCCGATCATCGTGCGCGATCACGAGGTGGAGCACCGCTATTTCTACCTCGACCCTTGCAACCTGCACCCGGGCGAGGAGACGATCGTCGCGGAGCGCCTGGCGCAGGAACTCGACAAGGCGCGCGCCTCCAACGAGATCATCGCAACGCCGATCGAAAACCGCAGCAGGCACCGCTTCGATGGTGCACTGCGCTGGCCGGATTGATCCGCCGCCGCTCATCTGCCGCAAGAGGAACCGCCATGGCCAGCGCCCAAACCCAACCGATCCAGACGACGACCGACGTTCTTGCCGTCGAAAGGCTGACGACATCCTTCCTGGTGGACGGCGTCTGGAAACCGGTCGTGCGCGACGTCTCCTTCACCGTCGCTCCGGCGGAAACGGTGGCGATCGTCGGCGAATCCGGATCGGGCAAGAGCGTCACCTCGCTCTCGATCATGCGGCTGCTGCAGGCGGATACGAGCCGTGTCGAGGGCCGCGTCATGCTCGGCGGACGCGACCTTTTGGCCCTGCCGGAAAATGCCATGCGGCAGGTGCGCGGCAACGAGGTGGCGATGATCTTCCAGGAGCCGATGACATCGCTCAATCCGCTCTTCACCATCGGCGACCAGATTTCTGAGGCGCTGCTCTGCCATTCCGATATGAGCAGGGCCGATGCCAAAGCCGAGACGATCAGGTTGCTGGAAAAGGTCCGTATCCCCTCGGCCGCCTCGCGCTTCGGCGAATATCCGCATCGTTTCTCCGGCGGCATGCGCCAGCGGGTGATGATCGCCATGGCGCTCGCCAGCCGGCCGAAACTCTTGATCGCCGACGAGCCGACGACGGCGCTCGACGTCACCATCCAGGGCCAGATCCTCGATCTCATCAAGATGCTGCAGGACGAGGAGGGGACCTCCGTTCTCTTCATTACCCATGACATGGGCGTCGTTGCCGAGATCGCCGACCGGACGGTGGTGATGTACCGCGGCGAACAGGTGGAAAGCGGCGCCACCGCCGATATTTTTCACCGCGGCAAACATCCCTACACGAGAGCACTGCTTTCAGCCGTGCCGGTGCTCGGCTCGATGCAGGGCAGGCAAAGGCCGCTGCGCTTTCCCGTGGTCAATACCGCAACGGGTGAATCGGACATTCCCGCCGAGGTCACCGATACGGTGGCAGCGACGCCGGTCCTGCAGGTGAAGAACCTCACCAAGCGCTTCGACATTCATTCCGGCCTGTTTGGCCGGCTGACCAGCCGGGTGCATGCGGTCGAAAACGTTTCCTTCGACCTTCACGCCGGCGAGACGCTGTCGCTTGTCGGCGAATCCGGCTGCGGCAAATCGACAACCGGCCGTGCCATCATGCGGCTCATCGAGCCGCAGGCCGGTTCTGTTCTTGTCGAGGGCAGGGAGGTGCTCGGCCTCGACCGGAAGGATCTGCGCGAGATGCGCAAATCCGTGCAGATGATCTTCCAGGATCCCTTTGCCAGCCTCAACCCGCGCATGACGGTTGGTGCTGCGATCGCCGAACCCTATCTCGAACACAGGATGGGCACCGCGAAGCAGGCGAAAGACGTCGTCGCCGATCTTTTGGTGAAGGTCGGCCTGCTACCGGAGATGGCCGCGCGTTATCCGCATGAATTTTCCGGCGGCCAACGCCAGCGCATCTGCATTGCCCGCGCGCTTGCCTTGCAGCCGAAGGTCATCGTTGCCGATGAAAGCGTCTCGGCGCTCGACGTCTCGATCAAGGCGCAGGTCATCAACCTGATGCTCGACCTGCAGCAGAGCCTCAATCTTGCCTTCCTGTTCATCTCGCACGACATGGCGGTGGTCGAACGCGTCAGCCATCGCGTCGCCGTGATGTATCTCGGCGAGATCGTCGAGATCGGCCCGCGGGCCGCGGTCTTTGAAAATCCGCAGCATCCCTATACGAAGAAACTCATCGCGGCAGTGCCCGTGCCCGATCCGGACCGTCGCCACGAAAAGCGGATGGTGGCGAATGACGAGATCAAGAGCCCGATGCGCCCGGTCGACTATCAGCCTGCAAGCACGTCTTATCGCGAAGTCGGGCCGGGCCACCTGGTCATGGCCGATCGGTAGACTTGCCATCGCGTTTCGGATCTGACGGGCGCTATTCCATCGCCAGAATCATGTTGCGCACGACGGGGTAGATTTCCCCCTCCCAGCGGCGGCCGCTGAAGACGCCGTAATGCCCGACATTGGCCTGAAGATGATGGCGCTTCAGATGCGGGCGCAGTGCACGACAGAGATCGTGCGCGGCCGACGTCTGGCCGAGCGCGCAGATGTCGTCGCGGCCGCCCTCAACGGTCAAAAGTGCCGTGTTGCGGATCTGGCCCGGGTCGACCTTGCGGCCATGGTGGGTGAGGTCGCCGGTCGCGAGTTCCGCCTTCTGGAAGACGCGTTCGATGGTTTCGATGTAGAATTCTTCGGTGAGGTCGAGCACGGCGAAATATTCGTCGTAGAACTTCTTGATCTTGCCGGCTTCGGCCGTCTCGCCCTTCGCCAAATGGTCGTAGAGCCTGCGATGGGCGTCCTGGTGGCGCTGCATGTTCATCGACATGAAGGCGACGAGCTGGAGGAAGCCGGGATAGACCCGCCGCCCGGCGCCCCGATAACGCCAGGGAACGCCGGTGATCAGCGAGCTCTCGAACCAGGCGAGCGACTTCGATACGGCAAGTTCGTTGACCTTCGTCGGGCTCTCGCGCGGATCGATCGGCCCGGCCATCAGCGTCATGGTCCGCGGGGTGGCGGGATGCCGCTCTTCCGACATCACGGCAACGGCGGCCAGCGCCTGTACGCAGGGCTGGCAGACGGCGAGGATATGAGCGCCGGGGCCGATTTCCTCCAGGAAATGCATGATATAATCGACATAGTCGTCCATGCCGAAGCGTCCGGCCGACAGCGGCACGTCGCGGGCGTTCGCCCAGTCGGTAATATAGACGTCGTGATCGCGCAGCAGGGTCTGCACTGTGCCGCGCAGGAGCGTCGCGAAATGGCCGGACAGCGGGGCGACGACCAGCACCCGCGGCCGCTTTGCATCGGTGTCCGTTGCAAAGCGCAGCAACGTGCCGAAGGGCATGTCGAGTACGGTCTCGACGGTGACCGGCACCACGCGATTGCCGATCATGACCGAGTCTATGGCGAAATCCGGACGTTGGTGGGTGATCTCGAAGCGTGAGATCATCTCCAGTGCGGCGGCGAAGTGCCGTCCCATTTCGCTGCCGGATCCCCAGAGCGCTGTCGCGGAGAAGATCTGCAGGCGCCGCGCCAGATCGCGGAGCGGCGCGATGAGATCATCCTGGAACTGATAGGCCTGGTAGAGCATGGCCGAAATCTCCCGCACTGCCGCATCGATGCGGCGGTGCAAAAAATGCTAGTGGAATATGTCCTGCCATGCGAGAAGATTATCGAGGAAGAAGCAACATTGTCCGACAAGGATACGAGCCCGATGTCGCAAGCTGCACTGACGATTTCCTCGAAGAACTACTCCTCTTGGTCTCTGCGCGGCTGGTTGCTGTGCCGGATGGCGGGACTGGACTTCGCCGAAGTGCTTGTGGAGATGGATGACGAGGCGCGCCAGGAACTGCTGCTGCTTTCACCATCGGTTCTGGTGCCGAGGCTGACCCATGACGACGTGACGGTCTGGGACACGCTGGCGATCGCCGAATATCTCCACGAAGTGACGCCCGCTGCCGGGCTCTGGCCCGCCGAGCGGGCGGCGCGCGCGCGCTGCCGGTCGGTCTCGGGCGAGATGCATTCGGGTTTCCATAACCTGCGTTCGGCATTGCCGATGAACCTCAAGGCGCGGCATGCGAGCTTCAAGATATTCTCGGGCGCGCGGCCCGATGTCGAGCGCGTCAAGGCGATCTGGACCGAATGCCTCGAGGCAAGCGGCGGGCCGTGGCTTTTCGGGACCGCGCCGACCGTGGCCGATGCGATGTATGCGCCGGTCTGCACCCGCTTCCGCACCTATGCGGTGGAGCTCGAACCGCAGCTCGAAGCCTATGTCGAAACGGTGCTGTCCTGGCCGCTGATGGGCGAGTGGACCGAAGGCGCGATGGTCGAGCCGGACGAGATCGTCGAACTGGAAGTCGAGTTCTGACGGAAACCCGGCCGGGCGGCTCCCCATCGATTTTCACGGGCCGAATTAAGAGTTGCCTGGAAGGTGAGCGGCGCATAAAGCAGATGCAGTGCCACATGCCGCGAAGCCTGGACCGATGAACAGAGATTATTATTCCAAACTCGGCGGATTGCCGCCGCAAACCGAGCTGCTTTCCAGCAAGGCCGTCTTCACCACAGCCTATGCGGTCATCCCGCGCAGCGTCATGACCGACATCGTCACCAGCGTCCTTCCGCATTGGACGGGGACACGGGCATGGGTTCTCTCCCGGCCGCTCTCCGGTTTCTCCGAGACCTTCTCGCAATATGTGATGGAGGTTCAGCCCGGCGGCGGAAGCGATCGGCCGGAGCCCGACAAGCGGGCCGAAGCGGTCCTGTTCGCCGTCGAAGGCGAGATGACGGTGGAGCTCGATGGCGTCAGTCATGCGCTGCGCTCCGGTTCGTTCGCCTATATTCCGGCGGGTTCGGTCTGGCGCCTGAAAAACAGCGGTTCGACGGCGGCAAAATTCCACTGGATTCGAAAGGCCTTTCAGGAGGTCGAGGGGCTGGAGCCGCCGCCGGCGATCCTCACGCATGAGGACCAGCACCCCATCTCGGCAATGCCGGACACAGACGGACGCTGGGGGACCACCCGGTTCATCGATCCGGCCGATGTCCGCTACGACATGCACGTGAATATCGTGACTTTGGAGCCGGGTGCCGTGATCCCCTTCATGGAAACCCATGTCATGGAGCATGGTCTCTATGTGCTGGAGGGCAAGGCCGTCTATCGGCTGAACCAGGATTGGGTCGAGGTCGAGGCCGGAGACTTCATGTGGCTGCGCTCCTTCTGCCCGCAGGCATGTTACGCCGGCGGCCCCGGCCGGTTCCGCTACCTGCTCTACAAGGACGTCAACCGTCATATGACGCTCTGGTAGGATCTATCGCAGAGGGACGATGAGGCTCGAAAGCGAACGTCTGATTTTGAGACCCTGGCGACCGCAAGATCGCAAGCCCTTCGCTGCGATCAATGCCGAGCCCGACGTTGTCAGATATCTCAATCCTCTGACCGACGAACAGTCGGATGCGATGCTCGACCGTATCGACCGGCACTTCGAGGATCATGGCTGGGGGTTTTGGGCGCTGGAGGAGAAGGCAAGCCGCCAGTTGATCGGCATGTGCGGCCTCGCCAAGATTTCACCTGCTTTGTCATTTGCCCCGGCAGTCGAAATCGGTTGGCGGCTTTCAGCCTCTCGGCACGGCGCCGGATATGCGCGCGAGGCCGCGGAACGGTCTCTCGACTTTGCGTTCAACGAGCTGAAGCTTGACCGCGTCGTCAGCTTCACAGTGCCCGCAAACAGCAATTCCTGGGGTTTGATGACGCGACTGGGGATGAGCCGGATCGGGGAGTTCAATCATCCCAATTTCGCCGAGGGGCATCCATTGCGTCATCACGTGCTTTACGAGCTGCGATCACCAAACAGTATTTGAAGCCAGGCGCCTTTCGACATCAACTGCTACGAGCGGCTCACATATTAAAAACTTATAGTTGCAAAAGTGGCGTAATCTATCTTATGGAACTGAGTAATTGTACAGGCGTACGCGCGATCGGCGAACCGCATTTCGTTAGACTATGCTTTTCATCGCGATCACGCGACCGTCTGTTCACCGTTGATGACCAGTCACCATCAACCGTAGCGCGGCCTTCTTTGGCTGGTCGGCTGTTATCTGGTTCGAAGCGAGTGTGAATGTCCTGTTCCAGATATTGGCACTGGCAGCGCTCGCTTACGGCGTTCTCGCGGCCGCAGCCGTTCTTCAGCGTCGATGTTCTTCCTTCTGCGGACTTCAATCCTTCGCCGTTCAGTCATCGTTCATGCCAGCGCGTCGCAGTAGAGCCCAGTCGATCAACGCTTCCATCGCCGGGCCGAGCGCGACGCCAAGGCTGCTTAAGCTGTACTCTACCCGGGGAGGCACCTCCGGATAGACGGTTCGCATGATTATTCCGTCTTTCTCAAGCTCTTTCAGTTGCTGGATGAGCATTTTCTGGTTCACGCCGTCGACACGCCGTTCCAACTCAGAAAAGCGGAGGGGACCATGCGCTGCAAACAGCTGGCAAATGATGACAGTCTTCCACTTGCCTTCGAGAACCCGCAGCGCCTCACTGGTCGCCGCAGCCCATACCTTTCGCTGCTCGGGATCCTGGCAGTTCCAGTCGTGCTCAGTCCGCATACATACCTCAATCGGCAGTAACACACCAAAAGGTGGGTTCTTGCCTGTTTAGCTATCTGCTCCTATTTCCATTAGTACAGAAATACGGAAGGAATAACATATGAAAATCGGCATCTTTGGCACCGGCAATATCGGCGGTACCCTCGCACGCAAGCTCGCCGCCGCAGGGCATGATGTCAGGATCACCAATTCAAAACCCTCCGAAAAGCTCAACGCATTCGCTGCTGACATCGGCGCCACCCCGGTTGATGCACAGGGCGTGGTGGATGGCGCTGATATGATCATCTTGTCGACCCCATTCCCGGCCGTTGCAGAGCTTCCGCAGGATCTATTCGCAAATCTTCCCGCCAACGTCCCGGTCGTAGATACGGGCAACTACTATCCTGGCATGCGCGATCCGCACATTGCCGCGATCGACGACGGATTGCCGGAAAGCGTCTGGGTTTCGAACCAGATTGGCCGCCGCGTTATCAAAGCCTTCAACAATATTCTGGCTGCGACCCTTGCCGATGGCGGGCGTCCGGTCGGTGCACCCGATCGCATTGCAGCTGCCGTTGCGGGCGACGACGAGGCTCAGAAAAGAATCGTAATGGGCATCGTGGACGAGGTCGGTTTCGATCCCGTCGATTCAGGGTCTCTCGATGAGTCCTGGCGCCAGCAGCCGTCGACGCCCGTCTATTGCTGCGACTGGAACGTCGAGAAGACGCGCAAGGCCCTTGCTCAGGCCGTCAAGGGAAAGGCCGCTGCAACGCGGGATAAATTGCCCGAACAATTCGCGGCACTCGGCCCCAATCCAAAGCACGCCGATGTCATCGCCTCCAATCGGGAGAACAATGCCCCAGCGTAAAGGCAATGAACCAACGACACCGCTCATCAGATACCCAGCGTCTCTAATTTAGCGAGCCTACGCGTTAAAGCGCTCACTTTCTTGAGATATTTGTTTGAACGATGTGGTTCTCCGCCTGCAGGATTTTGCCCGAATCCGTTTTGGTCTATCCTATTGCTTGATCAATCAGGCCGAATCTCTCACCACAAGCTTGCCTTTGAAGTTAACCGTCTCCCTCGGCGCTCTTTCCAGAATCATATCTATTGCCGCTTTGACCATCTGGTCGGTGGGTTGCTCGTAGGTTGTAAGGCCGTATGCCGGTGACGCTGCTGGGGTAGCGTTGTCGAAGCCCACAATGGCGAGATCGTTGGGGACACGTAACCCGAACTCGCTCCGGGCAACATCCATCGCTCCGAACGCGAGGGCATCGTTTTCGCACATGAGAACATCGATCCGGTCTTCCGGCGCGACTTTGGACAGATAGTCCCGGGCGGCCTGCGCGCCGGCTTCTGCGCTGTAGCGCTCGGCAGACATCTCGACGAGCTCGACGCCGCGAGCGGTTCGCCAGAACTCCTTAAAGTTTCTCCGTCTGCCAAGCGCTGTAGACAATGTACGCGCCCCGGCCATAAATCCCGGTCTCCGATACCCCCTTTCCAATAGGTGCTTGCCGATCTCGGCAATCGCCACGACCGCATCGCAGGAGATCGCGGGAACACCTTCGATCTGGCTATCTCGAGCGAGAACAAACATCGGAGGCCCAGTGCGTCCCAGCTTATGATCTGTCAACATCTCGTCCCGAAACGCCGTACCAAAGAGCACGATCGCATCAACCTGCCGCTGGTCGGCATTCAATATGGCGTGCACGTGGTTGTAGTGTTGATTGATATTGATCAACATGGTCACGAGCCCCTCCGCCTGCAGGCTGGCGGTCAGTTTTTCAAGAAACGGAAGCTTGTGCGGGTTTGCGAAGTCATCAACGAGAACCGCGACCTGATGTGTGGAATTGGTGGCAAGGCTCCTGGCCAAGAGATTCGGCCGATAATTGAGCCGCTCTGCCGCCTCCAGCACTTTGGCTTTGCTTGCTTCCGTGATCGATGCACCCGGCGTAAATGCGCGGATGACCGTCCACTTTGAAACGCCGGCCTCCATCGCCACGTTTTGCGCCGTCGCTCGCTTCATAGTCGAACCTCTCCGTTTCGAAACGTTTATTCCATTTCTGCTGGAATGCGAAATGAATGGTTGATTTCTCTTAGCAAGAATCTTATAGCTATGCACGTTTGCTACCGGTAGCAAAAATATGCACCCGGTAGCAACTTTGGAGGACGCGCCGTCTGAGGCGTTTTTGGTGGTTCTCGCGCTGGGAGGTGCGGGACACCCTTTGGGAGGAGTTTTTATGAAATCGTTTCTTCGTAAAATCGTGCTGGGCGCTGCCATGGTTGGCGCGCTTGGCGCTGCATCTGGCATTGCCATCGCACAGGATATCAACATCATCGCCGTAACGCACGGCCAGGCCAACGACCCCTTCTGGTCTGTTGTCAAGAACGGGGTGAGCGCCGGTGCCAAGGATGCCGGTGTCAGCATCGATTATCGCGCACCGGAAACCTTCGACATGGTGGCCATGAGCCAGCTGATCGACGCAGCCGTCAACCAGAAGCCAGCCGGTCTGATCGTCTCGATCCCGGATTCGTCCGCCTTGGGCCCGTCGATACAAAAGGCTGTCGCCGCCGGCATTCCGGTCATTTCCATCAATTCCGGCTCCGATGTCTCGAAGTCACTCGGAGCGCTTCTCCATGTCGGCCAGGACGAATTCAGCGCCGGCAAGGCAGCGGGTGAAAAGCTCAAGGAAATGGGCGGCAAGGTTGCCATCTGCGTCAACCAGGAAGTCGGCAACGTCTCCCTCGATCAGCGTTGCCAGGGCTTTTCCGATGGTTTTGCGGGTACCGTTACGGTCCTACCCGTCTCCAACGATCCGGCCGACGTTCGGGCCAAGGTGAAGGCGGCGCTCAGCTCGAATCCCGACATCGACACCGTTATGGCGCTTGGCGCAAGCACGGCCGGTGAACCATCGCTGGCAGCCGTTGCCGATGCCGGCATGACCGGCAAGATCAAGGTTGCGACCTTCGACCTTTCGGCGGACTTCTTGAAGGCGGTCGCATCCGGTGAAGCCGCTTTCGCCATCGATCAGCAGCAGTTCCTCCAAGGTTATCTGCCTGTCGTCTTTCTCGCAAACTATGCGAAATACGGCCTGATCCCCGGCGGCAATGTGCCTTCCGGTCCGAACCTGATCACCAAGGAAAAGGCAGCCCAGGTCGTCGAACTATCGGCAAAGGGCATCCGCTAATCCACGACTGCCGAAAGGCTTGATTGTCGAACACCCTCCGCTTTCGAAGGGGGTGTTCGACAGGCGACGTGCGTCGTGAGGAATGCCCTCGGCGCTTCGGCGAATTGCATCTATTGGGAGGTAAGTATCATGGCTCCGATCGAGCAAAAAATAGGAGATGCGTCAAACTCAGACGAGCGCATCAAACAGGTGGGCTTTCTCACACATATGATGCGTCGGCCCGAGCTCGGTGCGGTTGCTGGCCTCATCCTGGTGGTGACGTTCTTCTTTCTTACCGCAGACCGTTCGATGTTTTCGCTTTCAGGTGTGATGACGATCCTGGCCCCGGCCTCACAGCTGGGAATTCTCGCCATTGCGGCAGCTCTGCTGATGATTGGTGGCGAGTTCGATCTCTCGATCGGCTCCATGGTGGCCTTCGCCGGATTGATCTTCGGTGCTGCCCTGACCAATTTCGGCCAACCGCTCTGGATTTCCATTATCATCACGATGCTGCTTGCAGCCGCCGTGGGCGCGGTGAACGGACAGATCGTGATCAGGACACGGCTGCCGTCGTTCATCGTCACGCTTGCCTTCCTCTTTATTCTGCGCGGTTTAACCCTTGTTGGCCTGAAATGGGCGACAGGCGGCTCAACGCAGCTTCGCGGCATCGGTGCGGTCGTCGGCGACGGTCTCTTGAAGCGCTTGTTCTCAGGCGTCGCCTTCCAGGATCTTTTCAGCTGGCTTGCAGCCCATGGCCTGATCGAGAAGTTCGACAACGGCGTTCCGAAAGTCACGGGCGTGCCGGTGTCCGTGGTCTGGTTCATCGCCATTGCCGGGCTCGCCACCTGGGTTCTTCTGCGCACCCGGATCGGAAACTGGGTCTTTGCCGCCGGCGGCGATCCGAACGCAGCTAGAAACTCCGGCGTACCGGTCGATCGCGTGAAGACAGGGCTCTTCGCGCTCACGGCCTGCGCCGCCGCGCTTGTGGCCATCATCACAGTGTTGGACGCCGGCTCGACGGACGCGCGTCGTGGCTTTCAGAAGGAATTCGAGGCGATCATCGCTGCCGTGATTGGCGGATGTCTGCTGACCGGTGGTTATGGTTCGGCGATCGGCGCCTTCTTTGGCGCCATCATCTTCGGTCTCGTCTCGATCGGCCTGACCTACACGAAGTTCGACTCGGACTGGTTCCAGGTGTTCCTTGGCTCCATGCTGCTGCTGGCCGTTCTCTTCAACAATTTCATTCGCCGCAAAGTGACAGGGGAGCGCTGATCATGACTGGTAACCAATCGGAAACCGCTCCGCCCGTCATTGAAGTCAAGAATATCGTCAAGCATTACGGCTCCGTCATTGCGCTCTCGGGCGTTTCGATGAAGGTGTCGCGGGGCGAGGTGCTCTGCCTGCTTGGCGACAACGGGGCCGGGAAATCCACACTCATCAAGACGCTCTCGGGTGTGGTCCGTCCCTCGGGCGGCGATTTCCTGGTCGAGGGCAAACCGGTCGCATTCAGCAGTCCGCGCGATGCACTCGATGCTGGCATCGCGACCGTCTATCAGGATCTGGCGATGATCCCGCTGATGTCGATCACGCGAAACTTCTTCATGGGACGCGAACCCGTAAAGGGCATTCCTCCGTTTCGCCATGTCGATTTCAAGTATTGCAGCGAGGTGACTCGCGAGGAGATGCACAAGATCGGCATCGATATCCGCGACCCGAACCAGGCGGTCGGCACCCTTTCCGGCGGTGAGCGGCAATGTGTGGCGATCGCGCGGGCCGTTTATTTCGGAGCCAAGGTGCTCATCCTCGATGAGCCGACGTCCGCATTGGGTGTCGCCCAGACCTCCATGGTGCTGAAGTACATCCATCAGGTCCAGCAGAAGGGCCTTGGTGTGATCTTCATTACACACAATGTCCGCCACGCCTTTGCTGTCGGTAACCGCTTCACGGTTCTCAATCGTGGAAAGACGCTCGGCACCTTCGACAAGAGCGAGATTTCTCTCGAGGAACTGCAGAACCTCATGGCCGGCGGCAAGGAACTGCAAGTGATTTCTCATGAGCTCGGCGGGACGATCTGAACAATAAAAGCATTGGGAAGCAGAAATGACCATGATCCTAAAAACATCGCCTTTCACGCTCGCAATTTGCGCTGAAATGGTGTTTCGCGCCCTGCCCGTCCTTGATCGGCTGAAACGCATCACCGAACTCGGCTTCCAGGCGGAAATCTGGAACTGGACGAAACACGATATCAAGGCGATCGCAAAGTCCGGTGCCACTTTCTCGTCGATGACCGGATACGTGACCGGCACTTTGGCAGACGAGGAAGGTGCGAATGAGCTTCTGCGCACAGCGCGCCTGTCGATCCCCGTCGCCAAGGAATTGAATTGCCCACGCCTCAATCTGCACGGCACGGGGCTCGATGGACAGGGCCTGCCCGTGGTCAAGTCCGAGGTCGTCACCGGCGCCATGTGGCTGAAGGCGGCCGATACGCTAAACCGTATCGCTGATCTCGGCGAGGAGGAAGGCGTCACCTTCGTGCTCGAAAACCTGAACGAGGCCGTCGATCACCCGAAGACGCCATTTGCCAAGGCTGCCGACACGATTGCACTGGTCGCAGCCGTCAACCGACCGTCGCTGAAGCTCAATCTCGACCTCTACCACGCACAGATCGGTGAGGGGAACTTGATCGAGCTTTGCCGCACCGCTCTTCCACATATCGGTGAAATCCAGGTCGCCGACGTTCCCGGCCGCAAGGAGCCGGGCACCGGCGAAATCAACTATCCGGGAATTGCACGCGCACTGAACGAGATGGGCTACCGCGGGACGATCGGCATGGAAGCCTGGCCATCCGGCGATGACGAGCTGGCGCTTTCCCGTTTCCGCGACGCGTTTTCCCTCTGATCCGACAACAGCATTTTCAGGAGCTTTCCATGCCCGCCCACCGTCCCGTCAATCTCGCTCTCATCGGCGCCGGCCGCATCGGTTCGTTCCACGCCGAAAGCGTCGCCCGGCGCCTGGTTGATGCCAATTTGCTCGCCGTCGCCGATCCGGCGCCGGGCGCTGCCGAAAAACTTGCGGCAGCGCTCGATGCACCCAAAGCTTATACCAGCGTGTCGGAGCTCCTCGTCAATCCGGAGATCGATGGCGTCATCATCGCCACGCCGGCGCGTTTCCACACGAGCGTCGTCGTGGAAGCCGCGCGGGCCGGAAAAGCGGTCTTCTGCGAAAAGCCGATGGCGCTGACGCTCGAGGAAGCAGACGAGGCTATCGCTGTCACAAAGTCTGCGAAGGTGCCGCTCCAGGTTGGCTTCAATCGACGTTGGGACCAGGCTTTTTACGAGGGCCGCGCAGCGATCGACGCTGGCAAAGTTGGTTCCGTCCAACTTCTTCGCTCGTTGACGCGAGACCCGGGTCCCTACGACGGCAATCCGGAAAAGACGCCGCTGTGGACGATCTTCTATGAGACGCTGATCCACGACTTCGACACGCTGCTGTGGCTGAACCCGAAAGCAACCCCGATCGAGGTGACGGCGATTGCCGATGCGCTCGTGGTGCCGGACTTTGCCAAAAAGGGTTTTCACGACACCGCCGTCGTCACCATCCGCTTCGACAACGGTTCGATCGCTGTGGCGGAGGCGAATTTCTGCGCCATGTACGGCTACGACATCCGCGGCGAGGTCTTTGGCTCCGGGGGCATGGTGACGATGGGTGACGTGCGCCGTTCCTCGATGACGCTCTACGACAAGAACGGAGTTTCGAACGATACCTGGCGGCGTGACACGGATCACTTTGTCCACGGTTACACCGCCCAGCTCGCCTCCTTCGTCGAGGCCATAAGGACGGGCACCGTCACTGGCCCGACCGGTGAAGATGCCCGCAATGCGCTTGCCATCGCGCTCGCCTGCATCACGTCGGTTACCGAGCGCAGGACGATCCAGCTTTCCGGTCTCTAGGCCGGATCGCAAAAGACGGAGTGTGCCAAGAAATGCCGCAGCATATCCGCAGTCTGAACAGCCCGCCGGCAAGTTTCGAAGAGCTGAAGTCGGCCATCGCTTCCCGCCACGTCACCTTCCCTCTTCGCGTCGAGAATGTGGCGAAGAGGGTCCTGGCCAAACCGGAACTCATGGCCTTTGGTAGCACGACCTCAATCGCGGACGACTGCGGCGTGTCCGTCTCTACGGTCATGCGCTTTGTTGCGCATATCGGCTTCCACGAAATCGCGCAGGCACGCGCAATTTTCAGAAATGAGTTGCGCCGCCGCCTGTCTGTGTTGCCCGGGTCGGGTACGAAAAACGGCAGCGATGGGTAGATGCCTGTCGCCGCTGGCGCATTCATTAGTGCGTTATCTGCCAGCGCAACCCGATCTGTCGGAGTTGCCAGAGATATCGATTATTCTCGGAGGGTTGTCGGTCAGGTCGTTCGTCCAAGGGTGGAAAGTGCGTCCTGCAGTCTGAGCGTCGCCAATGCCTCGGTTGCCTCATCCGAGGACCATCCCGCTTCCAGCGCCGCAGACAGGACCAGCGATTCCGTTTGCAGCTCAAGCTTCTCATAAAGTGGCTCGATGGCTTCGCGCGCTGTTACAACGTGCTGGTCTGGTGGGGTGATGGGTGTGGCGGCAACCGTAGGCATGAAATGCTCCTCCTATTGAACGCTAAGGTTCGAAACCCGTTAGGGGCATCCTTGTTCCATTCATATCGCCCTTTCGGTCTTCGAGCGGCGATGCGAAAGATGACGACGCCACATATGGCGAAATTTCCTCCATCGCAGGAACGCGCGAATGATGATTGCCGGCGGGATCTTCTTGTGGTCGCCGACAGTCCCCTGCCTGGTGATAGATGCGTTCGGGTCGAGCAGAAACGCGACCAACGTGCTTGCACTCTGCGCCTCTACTTCGAGCTTGTCATCCGATAAATGCAGCCCCTGCTCGCCTTCGGCGAACGTCTCCTTATTGACAACTACGGAACCGCTGAAGACATAGAAATAGAGGTCTCGGCCTCGTTTCTGCGGGAATTCCACCCGTAGGCCCGCGTCCAGCCGGATATCGAAGACGTCGATCGCGCTGCGGACATAGAAGGGCGCGCCCTCCCCTTCCGGCCCGACCAGGTGCCGCCAGACGTTTGCCGCGGCAGCTGGCATCGGCCCGTGCTGGATCTTCGGCTCGAGATCGACCGCATAAGGGCGAACGAGGATCTGTAGCATCCGCAGAGGCGGATCGGATGCCAGCGTCTCTTCGGAATGCCAGAAGCCGACCCCGGCATTCATCACCATCAGATGATCGCGGTCAACCACCAGTCGGCCAGCGGCCCTGTCGTCGTGACGCATGACGCCTTCGGGCACCCAGGAAATGATCTCGTCGTTCCGGTGCTCGTGCATGGCGATCAGGCGGCCAGGATCGAGGATGGATTCAACGACCATGGCGAGAGGGCCCTGGCCGTGATCGGTCGGCTTCGGCTTCAACCAGCCCGGCATGTTGACATGTGCGACGAAGCCTCCCGCATCCCGCACCACGAATGTTCGTTCGCCCTTGATCAGCATTGCATCCTCCATGCTTGCAAGGCAGTGACGACACACCCGGCCATTAGCCATCTGCCGGAAGGGCACGTCAATGGAAAGGATGTTTGTCGGACCACGATTGACGCCAGGCAGGAAATCCGCTGAGACGTACCGTCCTAATCAGGAACCATGGTCGACGCATTCGTCCAGGCGAGTGCTGCAGCGTCCTTTGCGCGTCTAAAAGACGCGGCGTTGTAGTGGCAATTTGAAAAATATCGGGCGCAATCGATTCTTTGACAGGATCTGCAATGACCACCGAAGCACGTAATTCGCATCCCATCTACTTCATCGGAGCTTTTGCCACGGGCGGGCTCCTGACTTTCATGGTGCACCTCAATGGGGAATTGGCCCGTTATGGCAATCCCCTGTTCTCATCTTGGGCGGCGCACGGCACAGGCATCATCGCAGCCGTCATTCTGCTCCTGGTGGTCCACCGCCGGCGCACGCCGTTGGTAGGTAAAGCGCCCAATGCACCTTGGTGGGCTTATCTCGGTGGGATATCCGGCGCTGCAACGGTCATTCTGACCTCGACCGCGGTCAACTCACCGCTCGGGCTCTCCGGCACCTTGGCTTTGGGTTTGGCAGGCCAAGTCGCCTTCAGCGTCGCGGCCGACAGCTGGGGACTGTTCGGTCTGCCAAAGCGGCGTCCAGATACACAAGACATCGTAGCGCTCGGCTTGGTCGTCACGGGGGCTGCGCTCATCATCCTGTTTGGGCGAGGTGCGGCGTGACAGTGTTCATTCTCCTGGCCTGCCTGGGCGGTGTGCTCGTCGGCCTCAGTCGTCAGCTCAATGGGCGGTTGAGCATATCGACCACGCCGCTGATCGCATCCTTCTGGAACCATGCCATAGGCTTTGCTGCCCTCACCTGCCTTGGTCTCGTTGTCGGAGGTCTGCTTCCCGCGGGTGCTGCCGAGGCGCCTTGGTATGCCTATCTGGGTGGTCCTATCGGCGTCATCTTCGTGGCGGCGGGCAGTTGGGTCATTGCTCGCATCGGAGCGGTGAATTCGGCTCTGCTGATCATCGGTGGCCAGATGGTAACAGGGGTAGCGTTTGATTATATCAGCGCCGTTCCAGCATCATTTTGGGCGAACGCGGCCGGAATTGTTCTCATCGTCGGCGGAATGATGGTCAGCCGGAGACGACGCAAAGCCGGCGGCTCGCAATAGCCAAGCGCCGTGCTGCGATTACGCTGCCCTTGCGACCGGGCAATTTCATCGGCCGGTCGCAAGGGGCGGATGGACGGTGGGGAATGGCTCCCCGCCGCATCTGCTCGTTCACTCAGCCGTTAATTGCCGGGCCACATTCATAAGCATCCTGTCGGCGCTCCTTGCGCCGAACAAGGAAAGCGAAACATTTCCCGCGCAATTGACAATGGGGAAAGCCAGTTGTGGGCAACCGCCAAGGCCCGAGAGACACAAAAGCTTGATGCAGGCGGAACGAAATGCGGCGAAGCTTTCCGGTTCTGCATCGCGCCTTGGCGGGTTCATGGCCAAGGTCGGAAGAGCGACAACCACATTTTCACGGAGCAACGCGTCGATCTCCGCGGAAAAAAGTTCGCGGATACTGCCTGCCTCGCGCACCTCTTCGTCGTCCAGGCGAGATCCTGACAGAAGACGCGCCGCAATATCGGGCGCAATGGCTTCAGGGCTCCGCTCGAAGAGTGTTCTGTTGCTTTCCCAGGCTTCCCTTTGCAGGATGGTGATGAACGCCAAAGCAAGATCGGAAAGGCTGACCGAGGCGATAGCATTGGTCCTGCGAACAGGCATGCCCGCTGATCGAAGGCTGGCGATCATCTCGTCGGCGACCGCGCCGTCAATGGTTGCGAAAATATCCTCGGGAACGAGAATAGATGGTGGCGGGTCATTTACCGCAGGCATGCCGACGGCGCTCATCAGCGCGGCCATTGGTTCCAGGCTTCTCGTCACGAAGCCCGGCACATCGAAGCTTGGCGCCAGCGGACGCAGCGCCCTGTCGTCGAGGCTTCCATGTGTCGGCCGCCAGCCGATGAGGCCGTTGACGGCGGCGGGCAGACGGATGGAGCCGGACGTGTCTGTTCCAAGGCCGATATCGGCGAAGCCTGCGGCAACCGCGACGGCTGAGCCCGACGACGATCCGCCGGGAATGAGGTGGGGATCGCGCGGATTGATCGGCATGCCGAAATGGATGTTGCCGCCGATAAGGGAATAGGCGAGCTCATCCGTATTGGTTTTGCCGACGAAACAAGCGCCGGCATCAAGTAGCGTCTGGACCAGGGGCGCCGTTGATGTCTTGATGCCGGAGGCAGCAAGCACCGCGGCATTGCCGGCCGCGGTCGGATAGCCGGCAACGTCGAAAAGGTCCTTGACCGCCAGGCGAAGGCCGGAAAGCGGACCGATGGCCGCGTGCCCGACATCCGCATCCGGATAGGGCATGAAAGCGTTCCATAGGTCCCGCACTTGCCCCGCTCCCTAAATCTTCAGATGTTGCAGGACACGGCTGCGGCTATCGGGACCATTGGGGCTTTCGTCTTCGATCGCCCCCAGTTTGAGAATGGCCCAGCGGTCCGCCACCGAAAGGGCGAAATCCAGGTTCTGTTCGACGAGAAGAATGGTCGTGCCGCGCTTTTCGCGGTCGTCCCTCAATGCCTTGGCGATGTTCTGGACGACGGAGGGCTGCAGGCCTTCGGAGATTTCGTCGATCAGCAGTAGTTTTGGACGCAGCATCAGCGCCCGCGCCAGGATCAGCATTTTCTGCTCCCCGCCCGATAGCGTGCCGGCCTTCTGTGCCAGCCGGTCCTTCAGGAACGGGAAATAACCGTAAACCCGCTCCAGTGCGGATGCCAGATCCCGATCGCCCTTGAGCGCCAAGCGCAGATTGTCGCGGATGGAGAGATCCTGAAACAACGGCAATTCCTGAGGAGCGTAGCCGATGCCGGAAGCGATCAGCTCCGCGGGCTTCCTGTCGGTGATACCAGCACCGTCCACCTCGATCTTGCCTTTGCCGACACGCAGGAAGCCAAGGATCGTCTTCAGCAGGGTCGTCTTGCCCATGCCGTTCTTGCCCATGAGAGCGAAGATCTCGCCCGGCCGGATGGCGAGCGACACGCCATTGACGACATCGACCGCGCCATATCCGCTCGATACGCCGCTGAGCTTGAGTTTGAACGTATCAGCCATGGGCGCCTCCTGCGTAGATGGTGCGAACCGTTTCGGAATTGACCACGTCATTCACCGTGCCGTCGAGAACGAGCTTGCCCTGGTGGAGAACCACGATGCGGCTCGATATGTCGCGCACGAAATCCAGATCGTGTTCGACCAAGATGGCGGCGAAGCCCATTTCATCCGTTAGTTTCTTGAGGATGGTTCCGATGGTCATGCGTTCGGTCTTGGTAAGACCCGCGGTCGGCTCGTCGAGAAGAATGATGCGTGGTTCCAGAGCGACGACCATCGCCAGTTCGAGAGCCTGCCTTTGACCATGCGACAGCAGCGAGACCGGCTTGTCCAGCATATCCGCCATGCCGGTAAGCGTCAGGATCTCGGCTGCCGCGGCCGGCAGCATGATCTCGCCAAGCGATCGCATCGGGTTGGGTCTCTCGCGGCTGAAACGCGCCATCTTGAGGCATTCGCCGATGGTCATGCTGTCGAAGATGCTGGCAACCTGGAATTTGCGGCCGACACCGAGGGCGACGATCCGTTCGGGTGCACGACCGGCAATATTCGTGCCGATGATATCCACTTGACCTTCGATCTGCTGGGTACCGTCCGACAGACAACGCATCAGCGTGGTCTTGCCGGCGCCGTTGGGGCCGACCAGGCTGACGAGTTCTCCGGCGCCGATTTCAAGGTCGATGCCCTTGAGGACGGAGAAGCTGCCATAGGACTTGCCGAGACCGCGGATCGACAGAAGGCTTTTGCCTGCCAACGCTCCATCCTTGGCGACGATGCGCGTCGGCAAGGACTTCAGAGTGCTGCTGGAGTTCGCCGACTGCAGGAATCGCGTCACCAAGGAAGCGAGGCCGCCCGGCAAAAGAATGATCATGGCGACGAAGAGCGCACCGATGATCAGTTGCCACAGGAAGGGCAGATCGCCCGAAAGGCTGGCGCTCAGATAATCGATGCCGATTGCACCGAACAAGGGTCCGATAATCGTTCCCCGGCCGCCAAGCGCCGTCCAGACGACGAGTTCGGTTCCAAAAACGAAACCGGTGTTTTCAGGAGCGACGACACCGGACGCGTTGGCATAAAGGAAGCCGGCCAGGCCGCATACGCCAGCCAAAACGCCCGTCAGGACGATCTTCAGCCGGGCGGGGTTCATGCCCAGATAGGCGATGCGGGCTTCGTTGTCGCGGATTGCCACGAGCAGACGGCCGGCGTCCGACCGGACGAAGACTATTGCAAGAACAGCCAAGGCCAGCAGGCACGCGCCCGACAGGCGGAAATAGCCGGGAAGCCCGAGCGGGAGGGTTTCGTAACCGACGAGGCCACTCGAGGAACCAGTCCAGGTGCCGCCCGAAAAGACGAGCTGTGTGACGACGATCGGCACCACGAGCGAGATCACGGTGGCATAGAGCGGTGTCGATCCGTGATAGAACGACAGCCAGCCGACGGCGAGGCCAAGCACGAGCGGAACGAGCACGGCGGCGACAAGGGCGACGACGAAAAGCGCCGGGCTTGCGCCGATATGGGTAAGGACCATGGCGGTGGCATAGGCGCCGACGCCAAAGAATGCCGCCTGCCCGAAGGTGAGAACACCCGTGTAGCCCCAGAGCAAGTCGACGGTGATCGCCAGCATGGCGTAGATCATCGAACGCGTCAGTACGTTGAGGCTGAAGCGGCCGAGAAACATCGGTCCGAAGACGATCAAGAGGAGAGCTGTGAGCGCCAGCGCCAGAAGAAGGACAAGCCGGAGTTTTTGTCTGTCACGCACGGGCAAATCCCTTCGGACGTATGCGCAGTGTGATTGCGCAGAGGACGGCGACGCTGATGCCGCCGAGGATTGGACTGAAATAGATGCTGACAAGCACCTGAGCGGCCCCGAAGATGAGGCAGGCGGCGGCAAGCGCGCCGAAAGAAGAGCCTGCGACCATCACCAGCATGAAGGCGCCCGTCAGCCAGGCGACACCCATATTGGGATCTACGCTGGTCAGCGGCGCGAGCAGTACGCCGGCAAGGGCCGCCAGGCCGGTGCCGATCATGAAGGTCGCGAGCCGCACCTTTTCGGTATCGATACCAAGTCCGCGCGCCAGCGTTTCATTCATGATGACCGCCCGGGCGGAAAGACCAAGCCTTGTCCCATCGAGCAGCAAGGTGAAGCCGAGCCCCAGACCGACAGCCGCGACAATCGCGAAAAGACGGTAGGCCGAGTAGCCGGCGCCAAAGAGATCGAAGGTGCCGGGCAGCAACGCCGGCGTGAACTGGACATCACGGCCAAACCAGAGCGTGATCAACTGGCCGATGACGATGCCAAGGCCCCAGGTTGCAAGAATGGCATCGAGCGGGCGGCGATAGAGAGGTCGCACGATGAACCGTTCGGCAACGCCGCCGAGGATCGCGCCGACCAGAAACGCGAAGGGAATGGCAAGCCACGGATTGAGGCCGAACCCGCTGACGACGACAGCGCAGTAAGCCCCGATGGTCAGCCATGCGCCATGCGCGAAATTGATGATCTTCAGCACGCCGAAGATCGCAAGTAGCCCGGCGGCAACGATGAAGAGAATGGCCGCAGTGCTGACAATATCGAGAAAGAGCGTCATTTCTAGAACTCCGATGCTGGTGGCGGGGCGCCCTGCCCCGCCACGCTGGTTTCAGAGATTCGGGCACTGATCGCCAGGATCGACGTCCTTGAAGCTATCGACGACTGCAACGCTGCCGTCGTCCTTGACCTGGCCAAGATACATCGTCAGCGGCGCGTGGTGCTGCTTGTTCATGGAGATCTTGCCGCGCGGACCGGTGAAGGATACGTCAGGAAGGGCTTTGAGCACGTCCGCCGTATCCGTGCTGCCGGCCTTTTCGACGGCTGCCTTGTAAAGGTAGATCGCTTCATATTGCGGTACCGAAAGATCGTTCGGTGTGCGCAGTTCCTTGCCGAACTTCTTTTCCATGGCCGAAAGAAAAGCCTTGTTTTCCGGGCTGTCGATGCCGGTCACGTAGGATGCGGAGAGGAAAATGTCCTTGGCATCCGTGCCCATGCTCTTGGCGGTGCCTTCGTCGACCGCGAGATTGCCGTAAGGCAAGATGACGCCAGACGAGCGCAACTGCTTGGTCAAGGTCACGTTCGGTGCGCCGCCGGCCGTCGAGGTGATGATGGCATCGGCGCCGGAGGAGCGGAGCTTGGAGATGATCGCCGTCCAGTCGCTGCCATCCATCGGCAGATATTCCTCGCCGACGATCTGAGCGCCGGCTTTTTCGATATAGCCCTTGGCGAAGGTCAGCATGCCGCGCCCGAAGGCATAATCCGAACCGATCAGGAAGAACTTCTTTGCGCCCTGTTTGCTGATGAAATTGTCGACGACAGGCGGCACCTGCTGTTCTGGAACCCAGGCATCGACGAAAAGATTGGCATTACAGGATTTGCCTTCGTAGAAAGACGTGTAGATGTATGGCACGTCACCCTTGGAAATGATCGGCAGGCCGGCATTGCGCGCAGCACTCGTCTCCATGGAGATGACGACGTTCACCTCCTTCTGGAAAACCAGGGAATCGAAGGCCTTTTGCGCGCCGGCGGCCCCTGATGCGTCGTCGGCAATCTCAAGCTGCAGAGGCCGCCCGAGCACGCCGCCTTTGGCATTGATCTCTTCGACGGCAAGCTCCGCAGCTTGGACGACGGATGGCGCGATCACGCTGTTTGCGCCAGACAGCCCCACCGGCACGCCGATCTTGATCGGGTCCTCGGCGAAAGCTGCGGTGGCGAATGCCGCAGATGCCAGCGTCAGGATTATGGTTTTCATTTGCATTTTGTTCCCCTTTCTTGAGTGGGTCGATGTTACCCGTAGACATCGGCTCGGCGGTCGCCGAGCAGATGATTGAAGCTGTTGAGCGTGCGGGTTTCCGTCACGCTCGACAGATCGATATGCGCAAGGAGGATTTCCTCGCGATCGGCACTGGCCGGACCAGATACGGGCCAGCCTTGCGGGCCGACGATAAGGCTTCGGCCGATGAAGGACTGGCCGCGCTCGATGCCGATCCGGTCGGCGCAGGCAATGTAGAGACCATTGGTGTGGGCGGCCGCCTTGTGGAGGATATTGGCCATCGGCTCGGGAACGCTTTCCGCACCGGCCATCGGTACCCAGTTGGTGGGGACGCAGACCAGTTCGGCGCCGGCCAGCGCCAACTGACGAAATGTTTCCGGAAACCAGCCGTCGTAGCAGATAGCGATGCCGATACGGCCGAATGGCAGGTCGAATACCGGCAGCCCGAGATCGCCTTTTCTGAACAGACGGTTTTCGTTGTTCCACAGATGAAGCTTGCGGTATTTGCCGATATATCCCTCGGGACCACAGAGAAGAGCGCTGTTGTAAAACCGGGCGCCATCCTGCTCGGCAACGCCGCTGACGATGTAAAGCCCAAGCTCCTCGGCAAGACGGCAGAGCGTCTCGGCACTCGGGCCGCCGGGTACCGGGCCGGCCAATGCGGCAACCTCGTCGCCGTCACGGAAGTTATAGCCGCTATCGGCGAGTTCCGGCAGAACGACGATCTCTGCGCCCCTGGTCTTTGCCGACCTCACCAGCCGATCGATAGCCGCGAGATTACCGGCGCGATCACCGACGATCGGTTCGAATTGGACGGTTGCGACGGTTACCGTCCGTGCGGCTGAGGTCTTGACGGTCAATCTTGTCTCCAAACGCAAAAAACCTCTGGCACGGAATTCAATCCGTGAACCAGAGGCTACATAGCCATGATGTGAATGCGGCAGCCCTGCCGCCGAGCAAACCTGCTCGTTGTCTTTAGGCTTGCACGAAAGAATGTGACCGTCAAGCCGCTTCAGCAGGCATTTTCAGGGTGCACAGGTTCGGCGACTTAAGGTTGAGTTTTTGGGCCGATGGAAAGTCCGAGGCTTTTCATGGTGTCTTGCGCGGCAATGATGGATTCGGCAATCGTCGCCATCGGAACGCGCTTTGACGTCGCCTGATCGCGCAACAGCTTATAGGCCGCCTCCTCGTCAAGACCATTCATCACCCGCAACGCCGAAACGGCTTTTTCGACCAGCCGGCGACTTTTCAAGGTTTCCTCAAGTTTCTGCACCTTGCCGGCGAGCCGTTTTTCGTAGCTATGCCGATAACGTGCAAGCGCAAATTGCGTCAGAATGCCGAGCGGCCGCAACGGTTTGCTGATCACGCCGTGGGCATTGAGATCGATGATCGCCTGGAGAGCGGTCGGGCTCTCATAGGTTACGATGGCGATGATCGCCGTCTGCTGAAGGTCGATAATCTGCAGCGCATGCTCGACATGCACATCCTCGACGTGCAGGAAGACGGTGTCTACGTCGGGAGGCAAGGCTGGCGGAAGCGGCCAGGTGGCTCGGACCTCGCAGCCAAGGCGCTTGAGGTGGGCGATCAGCACGTCGCCGTCCTCGTCGCGAGGATGGACGACCAGAACGCGTGCGCGCCGCAGATCCTGAACGATCCTGCTCGGTCCCGCCATCTCAGGCCTCCAGCCAAACGTCTTCGAACCGCGAAGCCGTCAGGTAGGGATCCGGCCGGATCGGGCCAGGCGCCTGCCAGGCAATGTCGAAAAGTCCATCGGCGCGCGCCACGCCGATGCGGGGATGCAGCCAGAGGTGGCGGGTATCGGCGTCGAAATTGATCCGGCCCTCCGGAGCAAGAAAATCTTCCAGGAGAATTTCTTCGGAAATGCGATGGGTTTCAAGCGAGCCGGCCCGGGCAAGCGCGCGGGCGAAAAGGTGAACCTGCGCATAGGCCGGCTGCGACCAGACGCTGGTGGTGAAGTCCTGGCCGAAGCGGGCTTTGAATGCCCCTACGAAGCGCTCATTCGCCTCGTTCTCGACCGTCTGGAAATAGGTCGCCGACAGAATATGGCCGGTACAAGCGTCGGCTCCGATCTCGCGAATCTCGCTTTCGGCCATGGTCAGACTGGCAATCGGGACGCGCGTTCGATCGATCCCGGCCTCGGCATACATGCGATAAAAACGCTGCGCCGGCCGGCCGATGATCGTCGAGAAGATGGCATCGGGCTTGAGACGAACGATATCGGAAATAACCGAACGCAAGGTTTGTTCGTCGGCATGAAGAGGAAGATATCGTTCGCTGACGACTTCGCCGCCCTTTGCCTCTACCACATCCCGCATCACCCGATTGGATTCGCGCGGATAAATATAATCCGCGCCGACGAAGAGGATGCGGCGTCCGTGGTGGCGGAGAAGGTATTCCGCGAGCGCGAAGGTGTTCTGATTGAGGGTGGCGCCGGTATAGACCACATTCTCCGAATATTCGAAACCTTCATACATCGACGGATAAAACAGCAGTCCGTTGTGCCGCTCGACGATCGGCAGCACCGCCTTTCGGCTGGCTGACATCGACGCACCGAAAATGATGTTGACGTCGTCATCGGCCAGAAGTCGCCGGGCCAGATTGCGATAGGCGGTTTGATCCCCGCCAGGATCATATGCGATCGGAACGATGGGCTTGCCAAGCACGCCGCCCGCCGCATTGACTTCCTCGATCGCAAGTGCGGTGCCAAGAAAGTGCTCGGTTTCCGTAATTTCGCTAATTCCGCTTCTGGAAAACAGCACTCCCACCCGCCATTCGGAGCTTTTCATCTTTGCCTTTTCCGACGTGTTGGAGGTTCGAAAGCGGTGAATGCCTCAGTTCCGCACTTTCGACTTCCATACCCTTAGTGCTTTTTCATGGGATCCTGCAAGCGGGTGCGATGCAGTCGCTGTCACAGCCGACGGAGACGGGAACTACCGGCTGTGAACGGATGCAGGCATCACATCGTCGGGGATCGGGCACACATAGGCTTTGCCGCTGGTCTTTTCCCGCCACTCGGCCTTTGCGGCTGCCAGGAGGTCGGATGACCGCATCAGGGCGAAGCCCGTCGTGGCAAGCGTTTTGGCCGCATGCGCCATGGCCTTGTGCGCGGCCGGGCTTTTTCCCTGCGCGACGACCTGCCAGGTATGGGGATTGGTGCCGATCGCCCAGGCTGGCGCCCAGCATTGCGCGGTCGGCGTCACCCAGCTGACATCGCCGACATCGGTCGATCCGGCCCGGAAATGCGATTGTCCTTCGAAATCGCGCAGACCGGTGTGCAACGGCGTCGAGCCATCGACCTTGGCGTTGGAGAACACATCGCCCTTGATCTGATAGAGACGGATGCTGCTCCTGATCGCTTCCTGCGTGAAGGTATCCTGGATTTTCCTGGCAAAGGCGATGTCGGCCTCGTCGAAGGCTATCGGCCCGAGTGCGACCATGTTCTCGTGCATTGCCGTTTCCAGCGTGATGTTGGGAAGAAGGTTCGTCGAAGCCGTGTCGAACACGATCTCGACCTCGGTTTCGGTCATCATCGCCGCACCTCGTGCAACTTTCTCGACGCGCCCGGCAAGCTCAAGTGCCTGCGGCATGTCAGGCGCTCTGATCAGATAGAGAACCTCGGCGCTGGCCTGCACGACATTGGCGGCTCTGCCGCCGGTGTCGGTGATCGCGTAGTGAACGCGGCAATCCTGCGGCATGTGTTCGCGCAGGAAATTGACGCCGACATTCATGAGTTCGACCGCGTCGAGCGCCGAGCGGCCGAGATGAGCGCTGTTGGCAGCATGTGCCGCGACACCCCTGAAACGATAGTAATATTCGAGAACGGCAAGATTGTTCGTCGAGCGAACACCGTTGAACGGAGCCGGATGCCAGGTCAGGGCGGCATCGACGTCATCGAATGCGCCGGCGCGAACCATGAAGGTCTTGCCGGAACCGCCCTCCTCTCCCGGGCAGCCGTAATAGCGCACCGTCCCGGGCAGGTTGTTCTCCTTGAGGTGGCGGGCAAGCGCAACCGCCGCCATCAGCGATCCGACGCCAAGCAGATTGTGCCCGCAGCCGTGGCCGGTTGCTCCCGCCGCCTCGGGAAGAGGCTCGGCCAGGTCGGCGGTCTGGCTCATTCCGGCCAGGGCATCGAATTCGCCGAGGAAAGCAATCACTGGCTTGCCGCTGCCGGATTCGCCGATGAAGGCCGTTTCCATGTTTGCCACGCCGCGGCGCACGGCAAAGCCGTTTTCCTCGAGCGTTCTTGCCAGCAATTGCGACGAGCGCCGCTCCTCGAATTTCAACTCCGCGAAGTCCCAGATACTGTCGCTGAGAGCGATATAATCCGGCTTCATTTTTTCGACCGTCGCGGCAATGGAGCTGATCGCGTCAAGATTCATGGTATTCCTCGCTGTCTGCCCTGCCGCCACAGGGACGTGTTGCACCGGACCCGGCAGGACTGCCTGCCGGATCTCCTGTTGACTGTCGAAACGGGATGGCGGCGCCCGACC
>NZ_VSZV01000092.1:0-3946 GCF_008919455.1 Rhizobium sp. PEPV16 | reverse complement strand
GCGGAGATAGACGGACTGGCCGAGATGGCTGCCGTCGACGCCGATCATGATCACCTTATCGCCATCGTTGGCGCTGCCGATGCGGGCCATCTTGCGCCAATCAGGCAGCAGGCCGACGCCCGCAATCGTCGGGGTCGGCAGGATGGCGACGCCGTTGGTTTCGTTGTAGAGCGAAACGTTGCCTGACACGATCGGGAAATCCAGCGCGCGGCAGGCTTCGCCGATGCCCTTCACCGCCTGGACGAACTGGCCCATGATCTCGGGCTTTTCGGGATTGCCGAAGTTCAGATTGTCGGTGGCGGCGAGCGGTTCGGCGCCTGTCGCGGTGATGTTGCGCCAGCATTCGGCGACCGCCTGCTTGCCGCCTTCGAAGGGATCCGCCTCGACATAACGCGGAGTGACGTCGGAGGAAAAGGCAAGCGCCTTGGAGGGATGGCCGTCGACACGTACGACGCCGGCATCGCCGCCCGGAAGCTGCAGCGAATTGCCCTGGATCAGCGTGTCGTATTGCTCATAGACCCAGCGGCGGCTCGATTGGTTGGCGGAACCGACGAGTTGCAGCAGCGCCTGGCCATAATCTTCGGGTGCGGCGACGAGATTGGCGGGCAAGGGGGCGTGCTTGCCGGATTCGCGCCAGGGGCGATCATACTCCGGCGCCTGATCGCCGAGATCCTTGATCGGCAGGTTGGCGACTTCCTCACCCTGGTGCATAACGCGGAAGCGAAGGTCGTCGGTCGTCCAGCCGACGATGGCAAAATCGAGGCCCCACTTGACGAAGATCGCCTTGGCTTCCTCTTCCTTCTCCGGCTGCAGCACCATAAGCATGCGCTCCTGGCTTTCCGACAGCATCATCTCGTAGGCGGTCATCCGCTCTTCGCGCACCGGTACCTTGTCTAGCTCGAGCAGGATGCCGAGATCGCCCTTGGCGCCCATTTCGACGGCGGAGCAGGTGAGGCCGGCCGCACCCATATCCTGGATAGCGATGACGGCGCCGGTCTGCATCAGCTCGAGGCAGGCTTCCAGCAGGCACTTCTCGGTGAAGGGATCGCCGACCTGAACGGTCGGGCGCTTCTCCTCGATCGATTCGTCGAATTCGGCCGATGCCATCGTCGCGCCGCCGACGCCGTCGCGGCCGGTCTTGGCACCGAGATAGACGACCGGAAGACCGACGCCCTTGGCTTCGGACAGGAAGATGGCGTTGGACTTCGCAATACCGGCGGCAAAGGCGTTGACGAGAATGTTGCCGTTGTAGCGAGCGTCGAACTCGACCTCACCGCCGACCGTCGGCACGCCGAAGGAATTGCCGTAGCCGCCGACGCCGGAAACCACGCCGGAGACGAGATGGCGGGTCTTCGGGTGATCCGGCTCGCCGAAGCGCAGGGCGTTCATCGCGGCAATCGGGCGCGCACCCATGGTGAAGACGTCGCGCAGGATGCCGCCGACGCCGGTCGCAGCGCCCTGATAAGGCTCGATATAGGAGGGGTGGTTGTGGCTCTCCATTTTGAAGACGACGCAATCGCCGTCATCGATGTCGACCACGCCGGCATTTTCACCCGGGCCCTGGATGACGCGCGGCCCCTTGGTCGGCAGCGTGCGCAACCATTTCTTCGAGGATTTGTAGGAGCAGTGCTCGTTCCACATGGCCGAGAAGATGCCGAGCTCGGTGAAGGTCGGTTCGCGGCCGATCAGATCCAGAATGCGCTGGTACTCGTCGGGCTTCAGGCCATGGCCCGCTATGAGTTCCGGCGTGATCGGGATGGTATTTGGAATGGTCATGAGCTCTCGAAAGTCCCTGCCGTTGCGCGTTTTCCGCTCTTTAGCCTATGTAGGGACGGCGCGCGACAGGAAAATGCCCGCCGTCAACAGCGGGCCGGCGACTTCTTCGGCCCGGTACGGCGGCCGCTTCTCAGAGTCAGTTTGACAACTTGCTTTTGATTCTCGATCGACAGCATTGGGGCAAGGCTCCGGCATCAGCTTTTGTGTGCCGCGGATGTTTCCTATAGAAAACTTTTCCTCTTGGTTGATGGTATCGAGATACAATGCCGGACATACAACAACAGGCAGACGAAAAGGTGTTTGCCGGGCGCGCGCTTGTGGCTGGCTTCGCTACGGGGTCGATCGTATTCAGCGACACGGCGCTCAGCTTCTGGGGCGGCGTCGACTCCCGGACCGGAGAAACCATCGACCGCCACCATCCCCTGTCGACACAGGTCCTGACAGGAAAGATTCTCGCCATCCCCGGCGGACGCGGCTCGTGTACGGGCAGCAGCGTGCTCATGGAGCTGATCATGAACGGGCACGCTCCCGCCGGCATCGTGGTTTCGCGCCAGGAGGAAATACTGTCGCTCGGAGTGATCGTCGCTGACGAAGTGTTCGGTCGATCTATCCCCGTTGTCCAGCTCTCCGAAGACGACTTCGCCGAGCTGCACTCTATCCCTGAAGTCACCCTCATCGGCGACAAGGTCATCGCGCGTCGGATCGAAACCGCCCCCGGTTTCGATGCCGCCGATCGCACCTACGGAAATTCGATAGCGCTGACATCGAGGGATCGGTCCGCTTTGAATGGGGAAATGGGCAAGGCCGTGCAGGTGGCAATGAGGGCCACGACGCGCATGGCTGAAATTCAGGGAGCGACGGAACTCATCGATATCTCCCAGGTCCATATCGATGGCTGCATCTACACCGGGCCGACCAGCCTGGAATTCGCGAAACGCATGCGGGACTGGGAGGGTAGGGTTGTCGTTCCAACGACCCTGAACTCGATATCGGTGGACCAGATGCGTTGGCGGGAGCAGGGCGTGTCTCCCGGCGTCGCCGGACCCGCATCCGAATTGGGTGAGGCCTACGCCTCCATGGGAGCACGAAAGACGTTCACCTGCGCGCCCTATCAGCTGTCGTCCGCACCCAGGCAGGGTGAGCAGGTGGCTTGGGCGGAGTCGAACGCCGTCGTATTCGCGAACAGTGTTTTGGGTGCTCGCACTGCCAAGTATCCTGACTACCTGGATCTGTGCATCGCTCTCACCGGGCGCGCGCCGCTGACCGGGCCGCATATCACCGACAACAGGCGCGCCAGCTTCGTGGTCAATGTGTCGGGCTTCGTGTCGCGGGATGACATGGTCTACCCCATTCTCGGCTACCACATCGGCAAGCTTGTCGGAGATGAAATTCCGGTCGTGATCGGCCTCGATACGTGGAAGCCGAATCTGGACGACCTAAAGGCGTTCGGGGCGGGTTTTGCGACGACATCAGGCTCTGCCATGTTCCATATCGTCGGTGTCACGCCGGAGGCCGACAGCCTTGAGAGCGTTGTCGGAAGCAAGATCAAGGCGAGCTATGAAATCTGTCCCAAGGACGTCGTTGCGGACTGGAGGAAACTCAACGGCGGGTCTGTGGATGCCATCGAGTTCGTCGCGCTGGGCAATCCCCATTTCTCTTTCGACGAATGCGAGCGGCTGGCCGCGCTCTGCGAAGGCCTGGCGAAACATCCTGACGTCAAGGTTCTGGTTACCTGCAACCGTGCGACGTTCGAAAGGGCTTCCGCTGCGAATCTCGTCGGCAAATTGTCGGACTTCGGCATAGAATTCGTAACCGATGCGTGCTGGTGCACACTTGCGGAGCCTGTCATCCCAAAATCGGTCGATACAATTATCACCAATTCCGCGAAGTTCGCTCACTACGGTCCTGGATTGACGGGTAAGGCGCTTCGGTTTGGCAGCCTGGCGGACTGCGTCGCGGCGGCTTGTCAGGGCGAGTTGAAGCCTGTTCGTCCGACATGGGACTGAACTGTTCCCGCCTGCCGATGGTCGATCAGACGGCCGTAATGAGCAGTTCAATCATCCGTCGGCCAACCCACTGAAATTGTCGAGCGGACTCTCAGAACTTGTAGCCGACCTGCAAGCCGGCGCGTGTCATGCCGTCGTTCGGCCCATCGCAGAGATTGGCATGC
>NZ_VSZV01000270.1:0-20933 GCF_008919455.1 Rhizobium sp. PEPV16 | reverse complement strand
GCAAGACATCTCAGCTTCACCCGGGCCGCGATCGAGCTTTGCGTTACCCAGGCCGCTGTAAGCCAGCAGGTCAAAAGCCTGGAGAAGCGATTGGGGGCTGCGCTTTTTCAGCGTCTCCCAAGAGGCTTGAAAATCACCGCAGAAGGCGAAGCTCTTTTGCCGACCTTGACCAATTCCTTCGATCAAATGGCGATCACGCTGGACCGGATTGAAGCCGGACAGGTTCGGGAATTGCTGTTTTTGGGCGTGGTCGGAACGTTTGCTGTCGGCTGGTTGTTGCCAAGGCTTTCGGATTTTCAACAGCAGCATCCGTTCATCGATGTGCGCGTTTCGACAAACAATAATCGCGTCGATATGGCGGCCGAGGGACTGGACTTTGCCATTCGCTTCGGCAGCGGCTCCTGGCACGGCACAGAGGCGCTACGTCTGTTCGACGCTCAGCTCTCTCCTCTGTGCACACCCAAATTGGCCGAGTGTTTAAGGTCGCCTGCAGATCTGGTCGAGGCGACGCTTTTGCGGAGCTATCGAGCGGATGAGTGGAGCACCTGGTTTGCCGCAGCGAACGTTCCGCCGGCGGCACAAATAAACGCCGGTATCGTCTTCGACTCTTCCCTCGCCATGATGGAGGCGGCCCTGCAAGGACTGGGGATCGCTCTGGCGCCGCCGTCGATGTTTTCCAGACATCTATCCTCGGGGGCTATAAGACAACCTTTTCCTACGACCATATCGTTGGGGAGCTACTGGCTAACCCGACTGCAATCAAGGCCGCCAACAGCAGCCATGCTGGCATTTTCCGATTGGATGATGTCGCAGATGTCTTCCGCATCGCAATGACAGCTTCCGGCGAGCCGGAGGCCGAGATCATCCCGACGCTCAAGGACTTCATGCCTCCACCGCCGCCGCTTTGCTTACGCCACACAGATGCCCGGCACGGCGACCTTCTGGAAGAGATGCGGTGAGGCGACCGCCGAGGACGGATAGGCCGAGAGCTTCGCCCGAAACTCCGGATGCGAGAATGCCGCCCGGAAATCGGCGGTCGATTCCCAGACGGCATAATTGAGATAAGCAGGACTTTCGCCGACGGCGCGATGCATCTGGGTCGAGATAAAGCCCGGCTGCCGTTTCATGAAGGCCGCATCGGCCTGCCAGGCATCAAGGAAGGCCTGCTCATCGGCCTTGTCGAGCGTGAAGAGGTTGATGAGGACGATCGCGGAGGCATCGATCGCGATTTGGCGATCGATCGGGAAGGCAGGGTCCATCGGGCGCATGAGCGACATGGTCGACTCCATCTGATTTGGTTACATGATGTCAATCTGGTGATATGGATACATAATCAATTTGACACTATGGTGTCAATATAGCTTTATGGTGACAAATGCACGAACCTCAACGGACCCCGGCCGGAACAGCCTTGACCGACCTCATTCTGGATCTCTTCCGGCTCAATAACCGGATGATCAACGCCGGCGACAAGCTCGTCGAGGGGCTCGGCCTGACCAGCGCCCGCTGGCATGTCCTCGGCACCGTCATCACAGCAGGCCGGCCACAACCGGTCGCATGGCTGGCGCGCGACATGGGGGCCAACCGCCAGAACGTCCAGCGCATCGTCAACGATCTGGAGAAGGAAGGGCTTCTGGCGTTCGAGCCCAACCCGCACCACCGACGGGCACAGCTCGTCGTGCTGACGGACAGAGGAAAACAGGCATATGAAACCGCCATGCACCTGCAGGCCCCCTGGGTCGACATGCTCTCGGAAGGGCTTCAGGTCGAGGATATCAAAACCACGCATGCCGTCATGAAGGCGCTGCGCAGCAAACTGGAAGGACATGGAGATGTTGAAGAGCAGGCCTGATCGCCATGGCGCAATAGCGGTCTCGATCCACTGGTTGAGTGCGGTTCTGATCCTGGCGCTGCTCGGCTCCGGCTTCCGGGCTGCCAACGCCATGGACGCCGTGACCAAGGCCGGGCTGCTGCGTTTCCACATTCCGGTGGCGATCGTCGTCCTGCTTCTCACGGCTCTCCGCATTGTCTGGTGGTGGCGTTTCGATCGCAAGCCTGCGCCGGTGCAGGCATCGCCTCGCTGGCAGGAGCGGCTGGCGGGCTTTGTTCACGTTGCCTTCTACATTTTCATTCTCGGCATGGTCGCCAGCGGCATCGGAATGATGATCCTCAGCGGCGCGGCTCCCGCCGTCTTCGGGGCAGCCGGCGCCACGCTGCCTGATTTCACCGCCTATCCGCCGCGTGGCCCGCATGGGTTCGGCGCCTTCCTGCTTGTCGGCCTGCTGGTCTTCCATGCCAGCGCCGCGCTCTATCACCAGTTCGTCCGCGGTGATCACCTGCTGCGGCGAATGTGGTATGGCGGCTGAGATCCCGCCGCCGTCGATGTCTAATGTTTGGCTTCTCGGGCCTGACTCAGGAGACGCAGATCACCAAGCCGGCAAGGAGCTGGCCAGTGCCACGCCCAATTCGACGCTCAACGCTGTGCGCCAAGAAGGCGCGATAAAGCACCGCGCCGTTGCCCGCCGAGACGCTCTCAAATGATGTCACCGTCTGCGTGACGTCGCCGCCCTTGCCTATAAGGGCAGCTGCTTGCCGGCCTGTTCGCTGACCATGTATTCGGCGTACCAGTCCGGCCAGTTCTCGTCGTGTTTGCCGCCGTTTCGCTTCTCGTGTTCGCCGTGCGCGGTCGCTGCACGGCGCATGGCTGACGCGAGATCGGTCGACGTTGTGAATGTCGTTCCGTCGGCGTCGATGCGTCCCGGCAGGCGCGTGGTGACTTCCTGGAACAGCCAGCCGTTGCCATCGGGATCCTTGAAGGAGGCAAAGGAGCGATAGCTGCGGTGATCGGGATCGCGGCCGGCAATGCGGAGCCGCCCGAACAGGTATGGTTCGTCCTTGCCGGCATAGACGCCGGCCGCGTCATGGAACACTTCGCTGACCTCGACGCCGCGGGCGATGAGATCGCGGCGGGCGGCCTCGATGTCGGAGACGACGAGGTAGAGGCCCTGGGCGGAGCCGGGGGCGGCGGCCGTGACGTTCTTGCCGAAGATGATCGCGCAGCCGGAGCCGGGCGGGGTAAACTGGATCACCCGGAAATCGGCATCATTGGCGAAGTCGGCGTCGAGCCGCCAGCCCAGGCCGTCGTAAAAACGTTTGGCGCGGTCGACGTTGGAAACGGGGATGACCACCACCTCGAGCTTGGTGTCGACGGGCTGTGTTCTCGGGGTCTCAATGGGGGTTTCGCTGCGCAGTGCATTGCTCATCTTAAGCTCCTTGGGTTCTGGATGTCTTGAGAATTGCGGACACGTGACGGGCCAAGTTGACCACGGCGCGGTGGGGTCGTCGAATCAATTATTCTGTCTGATTTGGCCGGTATTGGCGGAGTCCGCTGCGACACACGGCGCGTCGCTCTCGATTCGTGCGGTTGGTGAGGGCATGTCGTCCGTGAGGCGGCGGGGTCGGTTCCCCGCCACCTTCGTCTGTCGTCCTGCGGTTCGTCGAGCCGGCGTGCAGGAAGTTCTTACGCGGCGAGAGCGGCGCGGGTTTTGCCGATCGTCAGAGCCGCCTTTGCTGCCTCGCGCCCTTTCTCGACGAAATGTGCGCGGTAGATCTGTTTGTGGTGCTCGGTTTCCTGATACTGATGCGGCGTCAGCGAAACCGACAGCACCGGCACACCGGTATCCATGCCGGCGCGCATCAGCCCATCGACGACGGCCTGGGCGACGAATTCGTGGCGGTAGATTCCGCCGTCGACGACGAAGGCGGCGGCAACGACAGCGGCATAGCGTCCGGTTGCCGCAAGATCGCGCGACAGCAGCGGCATTTCGAATGCGCCGGGAACATCGAACACATCGATCTGCTCGGGCGGAATAAGCTGATGGAAGCCATCTAGGGCGCGGTCGACGATATCGGCGTGCCAGCTGGCTTTGACGAAGGCATAGCGGGTGGGTGTCATGGTAATCTCCTTTGGCGAACAGACACATCACCCAAGGCGATCACGAACGTCCCCGACAGCCGCAGGGCGGCAGGAACGCACGTTCTCTTTCATCCGGACTATGACCGTCGGCTCAGGCATCTCACCTGATCTGCTGACCCTTCCTGAGAAGGCGCTCGCGGGCTCGCAATCTAAATTGCATACCGCCGGTAGGGACTTGCACCCCGCCCTGAGAACGGCGCGAACAATAGGGGGAAGGTGATGGGCTGGCAATAGGCTGAAATGCTTCGCGACTAATGCTGGATCAGCGCTCCCGACGCGGCGATTTCGCTTGTTGGTCGATCGCGACGGGCAAGCCCTCTTGCGGAGGATGGGCTTGCGCCTACATGCTGTGCGTGAGGACATTCACGTCAGAATAGCACGGCAAGACAGGCTGCGCCGTCTCCACCGGAGACGGGCAGGGCCGTGGAAACCATGGGAGAGAGAGATGCAAGACCCCTTTGTCGTCCACCGCGAGGCGCATATCGCGGCGCCGCCGGCTGCGGTGTTCGCGTTGATGACCGACCCGGAAAAGATCCTGCGCTGGATGGGAACGGAAGCGCAGGTCGAGCCGCAGCCCGGCGGGCTCTATCTCGTCAACGTTACCGGCGCGCGCTTTGCGCGCGGCTCGTTTCGCGAGGTGGTGCCGGTTCATCGCCTTGCCTACAGCTTCGGCTGGGACGGCAGCGAGGTGGTGCCGCCGGGGTCGAGCCTAGTCGAGATCGACCTGATCGAGCAGGGGGGCGGAACGCTGCTGCGGCTCACCCACAGCGGCCTGCCGAGCGCCGAGCAATGCGCCGGCCATGCGGAAGGCTGGGCACATTATCTCGGACGGCTGACCGAGGTCGCCGCCGGGGGGGATCCGGGTCCCGATCCTTTTTACGGCAGGACATGAACAATTTTTTGCGGGCGGCGGGGCGGTTCTGAAGCGCTTGCCGTTGCGACAACAGCGGTCGGCGAGCGCTCGGACCAGCCGTGCGGAAGCGCTTCTTTTTCTCCCGCAAACATGAACGCGCAGTTCATCTCCAGTTCAATTTGGCGGTCATAAGGTGTGGACGGCTGGATTGAAATGGAGTTCTCGATGAAGGCACTTTCTATCGCGGCTGCCTTGCTCGCTGGCAGCCTCTCGTTCGGCACAGCGCAGGCGATGCCGATGGGGACAATCAATGTCCAGAGCAATGTCACAAAGGTCGACTACGCCTGCGGTCGCGGCTGGCATCTGACGCGCTGGGGCGAATGCCGGCGAAACTGGCGCCGCCCACCGCCGGTAGCTTTCTACGGTGGTCCGCCCCGCTGGGGCTGGGAGCGGCGTCACCGGGATTGGGATGGCCCGCGGTGGCGCCATGAGCGGCGCTGGGATCGCGACCGCCGTTGGCGGGATTATGACTAAGGGTCTTGCTTAGTTGGAGATGGACGAAGGCCGGGGCGATTTTCGCCCGGCCTTTTCTGATGAGACAGCTTCACGACGCTGACCGGCAGCGTCCTCCCGATTTGTCCGATACGGTCAGATCCTGCTGACGAGCCAGTACTTGTCGTCGATCAGCTCCTCGAGCTCGACCGGGTCCTTGACGCCGAATTCGAACCATTCGACGAGTTCCTTCGCCTTGCGGCTGCTCTCCTCCGCCGTCAGCTCGACCTGATGTCTTTCGCACCATCGCCTAAGGATCGACGTCAGCAGCGTCATGTCATTCCCATCCAGCGGATCTTTCGGCCAGAATATCGTGCCCATCGCACCCCTCAATCACACGATGACGAACGACCCTATAATGGAATCAAAGTCGCGCAAGTTTAAAGTGTTTATTTTTTGTTTTCCACCACGCCGAATGGTTTTCGACAGCCGATGCGGACGGCCTTTGCGGGCGACAGGCCGAGTCGCTGGAAACGTCCCCACGATCACCCGGGGATGTCCTTGCGGATGTCCACGTGGGCGTGCGATGTTAAGCGATGGATCTGCCGTCGCCCCTTGCCTGGCTGGTTGATGAGGCCGGAGCCTCGCCTGGTCCCGAACGGTTTCTGGCCGAACTCGGGCGCCGGCTGCTGGCCGACGGACTGCCGCTTTCCGGCGGCACGCTGACGCTTTCGGTGCCGCACCCGATCATTGCGCGGCGCACATGGCTGTGGCGGGCCGAGACTGGTGCTGTCATTGAGGCGCTGGCCTTTGCCGCGGCTCCGCAGAGCGAGGCCGGGCGCGACTGGCTGACCGCGCTCGGGCCGGTATGGGAGGAGCGAATAGGGCCTTCGCAGGATAGTCCCATGCTCGGCTGGGCGGGTATCGACAAACGGGAAGGGGCCGGCGCATTCGCTCCGGCGGAAGCCGACCGGCTGCGCGAGGTCGCGCGCTTTGCCGCCGCACCGCTCGCAGCGCTCGCGGCGCGGGAGGCGCGGGCAGCCCTGCTCGAAGCCTATCTCGGCCGCCGTAGTGCCGCCCGGGTGCAGGCCGGCGAGCTTGCCCGCGGCACCGGCGAGACCATACGTGCTGCTCTTCTCTGCGCAGATCTGCGCGATTTCACCGCGCTTTCGGAGGTGACGGAACCGCATGCGATGATCGCCACATTGGACGCTTGGTTCGATCGTGTGGCAGGCGCCGTGCACGCCTTCGGCGGCGAGGTGCTGAAATTCATGGGCGACGGCGTGCTGGCGATCTTCCCGGTCATAGGCGGCCCCGGCGAAGAGACCGAGGGTGATCGAAAAGCATGCGAGGCGGCGCTGCGGGCGGTCGCCGCCAGTCGCGCCGGCATGGTTCATCTCGACCAGGTGCGGCACGCGCAAGGGCTGCCCCCGCTGCCCTTCGGCGTCGCACTTCATTTCGGCGAGATCCTGTGGGGCAATATCGGCGCCGCCGACCGGCTGGATTTCACCGCCATCGGCTCCGCCGTCAATCTCGTCAGCCGGCTGGAAGGGCTCTGCAAGCCACTGGGCCGAAGCGTATTGATCTCCGGCGCGGTGGCGTCGAATACGGCAACGGCGCTCGTACCGCTCGGAGACCACGCCCTGCGCGGCATCGCCGACCCTTGTGCGGTATTCACTCTAGCGGACGCTTGAGACCATCGGGACATTGCCGGAAGGGGCCGCAGATGCGGCGTTTTCCGATGAAGCGCGCATGAAAATCATGATTGTGAAACTCCGCTTTTTTAGCTAAAGCCTGTCCGCTCATCGCACGGGAGGTTTCACACATGACTCGATACACACGCACATTCTTTTCTGTCCTGGGGCTGTCTGCAATGCTGATGGCGGGGGGCACTCAGGCCGAGGACGGCAAGAAGGTATCGATCGTGGACGACCGCGGCGTCACCGTCGAAGTCCCGGCGCAGCCGAAACGCATTGCCTCGATTTCCTATTTCGCCGATGACGTCGCGCTGGCGCTCGGCATCAAGCCCGTTGCGAGCACCTATATGACGGCGGGCCGCGAACCCGATTTCCTGCTCGGCCTGACCTCCGGGATGAAGCAGATCGGCCAGCGTGCCAAACCCAATCTGGAACTTCTTTCCGAAGCCAAGCCGGACCTGATCATCGCGATCCGCCGCTATACAGTTGGCAACGCGGCGCAGCTGCAGAACATCGCCCCCTATGTCGCTTACAATATGGAACTGCTCGAAGAGAGCTACAGCGAAACCGCCGCGCTTTCGATGCTGCTCGGCAAGCCCGAACGCGGCGAGCAGCTGAATGCCGATTTCCGCAAGCATCTTGCAGAGTACGCAGCCAAGGCGCCGAAGGATGTTCATCCCCGCTTCCTGATCATGTGGGGCGGCGCAACACCTTTCGCCTTCCACACGGAAAATACCTCGGCTTCGATCGTCGCGGCTATCGGCGGTGACAATATTCCGGGGCCGAAGAGCCCAGGTGGTGAATTCGGCATCGATCTCAGCCTCGAAACCATGCTGGAGAAGGACCCCGAGGTCATCTTCATCTATGATTCCGGCCCGGATCGCCCGCATGAGAGCAATCCGATCTGGTCGCAGCTGTCGGCGGTCAAGAACAACCGGGTCTTCTATGTGGGCGACCAGTGGGTCGAGACCAATGGCCCGATCGCCCGCGAAATCGTCCTGCGCGAGGCCGCACATTATCTCTTTCCCGACACGTTCCCGGCCATTGATGTCAAAGCGGAGGCCGCCAAGCTGATCCCCGCCGAACTGCAGAACTAAGCTCAGGAAAAAGACCTGCGATGAGCCCCCGGCAATCATTCCTGGCCATAGGGCTCATCGTTACCGCCTCCATGCTGGCGGTGATGCTTGGGTTGCTGGTCGGCGCAAAGCCGCTTTCGATCGAGACCGCGGTCCGCGTGCTTCTAGCGCCTGACGGGAAAATCGAATCCATTCTGGTCTGGACGCTGCGCCTGCCGCGCAGCCTGACGGCCGTTGCCGGCGGGGCGGGGCTTGCTGTTTCCGGCTATGTGCTGCAGACCCTGACGCGCAATCCGCTGGCCGATCCCGGCATCACCGGCGTGACGTCAGGGGCGGTCGCACCGATCGTCTGCTGTTTCGTGTTCGTCCCCTGGCTCTCGCCCGCTTATTATCCTTTCATCGGCCTTGCCGGCGGGCTTGCGGCGGCCTCCGTGACATTCTGGGTGTCGCGCGGCGGGCAGGGGCGGCCGCTGCAGCTTGCGCTCGGCGGCGTCAGCGTCTCGCTCTTCCTCGGCGCGATCACCACCTACGTGCTGCTGCTGACCGGCCCGCAATCGGCATCGCTGCTCTTCTGGCTCGCCGGCGGCTTCCAGGGGCGCACCTGGTCGCATCTCTTCTACATGCTGCCCTGGACGATCACCGGTGTCGTCGGGGCGCTCGCTCTCCGGCGCGTGATCGGCATGTTCATGCTGAGCGATCATGCGGCGGCCGGCATGGGGCTTCAGCTCGACCTGTGGAAACCGCTTATCCTCATTCTCGCCGTCATCCCTGTGGCAGGCGTCGCGCCGGTCGCCGGACCGGTCGCCTTCGTCGGCCTTGCCGCTCCCCATATTGCCCGGTTACTCAAACCGCCGGGCACGGGATGGGAGATCGGATTGTCGGCCGTCCTCGGTGCGCTGATCGTCACCGTCGCCGACGTTCTTGCCCGCAGCGTCGCCATTCCGCGCGAGCTGCCGGTCGGCATCATCACCGCGCTGCTCGGCGGTCCCGTCTTCATTTACCTCGTCCAGCGCGGGCAGCTCAACCTTGCAGGTGAGACACGATGACCGCTTCGGTTTCGGCAAAGGTTGGCTTCTCGGCCGCATGGATGGTTGCCGCGCTCGCCGCATTGGCGGTCTTGTCGCTTGCCACTGCGATCTTCCTCGGCGTCGCCGATATTCCGATGGCGGATGTTGCAGCGGTGCTGACCGGCGGCGGATCCTCCGAAGCGCGTTCGATCATTCTCGATATCCGGCTTCCGCGCATCGTCACCGGCGTTCTGGCTGGCATCCATTTTTCGCTGGCGGGATATCTGTTACAGACCATCACCCGCAATCCGCTTGCCGACCCGTCGCTGATGGGTGTGTCGCAAGGGGCGACGCTCTCCGTCACGATCTTCCTGCTGTACACCGTCTATATCTTCCAGCCCGGCTCGAACACGCTTGCCGAGCTGCCGGTCGCCTGGCTGCCCGCTGCCGGGCTCGCGGGCGGCATGCTCTCCGGCGGCGTCATCTATCTGCTTGCCTTTCGCCTCGGCTTGAGTGCCCTGCGTATCACGCTCTGCGGCGTGGCGGTCGGCGCGGTGCTGCATGCGGTGGCGATCGGCCTCATCGCCGGATGGGGGTCGGCCCGCATCGAGATCATTCTCGAATGGCTTTCGGGCAGCCTTTATGCCCGCAGCTGGGATCATGCGCTCTTCCTGCTGCCGTTCACGATCGCCGGAGTGGCCATGTTGCCGCTCATCTACCGGCCGCTGATGCTGCTGCAGTTCGATGCGCCCGTCGCCCGGTCCTTCGGGCTTGCCTATCGGCGGCAGTTCACGCTCGTGCTGATCGTGTCTTGCGCACTTGCGGCGAGCGCCGTCGGCGCGGTCGGCCCGGTCGTCTTCGTCGGACTCATCGTGCCGCATCTCGCCCGCTTTTTGGCGGGGAGGAATTTCATCCTGTCGCTAGCCCTGACGATCGTGCTCGGCGCCATCATCGTCACGCTCGGCGATCTCGCCGGCCGGCTGCTGGGACAGGCGGAGGAAATCCCGATCGGGGTGGTGACGGCTGTTTTCGGCGTGCCGCTTCTGCTCGCGCTGCTGCGCAAAACCATGTGAGGCCGAAAATGCCATTGTCCTGCTCCGACCTGTCGGTGATGTACGGCCAGCGAAAGGCTCTCACCAGCTTCAGGCTTTCGCTTGAAAAGGGCGAGATTCGAGCGCTGATCGGTCCGAACGGCTCGGGCAAGAGCACGGCGCTGCATGCGCTCGCAGGCCTGATCAAACCGGCGGAGGGCAAGGCGTCGCTGGACGGCGTTGCCGTCGCCCCGATGTCGCGGCGGATGCTGGCGAGGAGGTTGGCATTCCTGCCGCAACAGCCGGCCGCACCTGACGAGATGACTGTCGCCCAGCTCGTCCGGCAGGGCCGCTATCCGCATGTGGGTCTGTTCCGCTCCTATGACAGGGGCGACGAGAAGGCGATCGAATGGGCGCTCGAAAGCACCGGACTTACAGGACTTGCCGATCGCAGCCTTCGGGAACTGTCCGGAGGCGAGCGGCAAAGGGCGTGGATATCAGCCGCCCTTGCGCAGGAAGCGGAGATCCTGTTGCTCGATGAGCCGACGTCCTTCCTCGATATCGGCTATCAGGTCGAAGTGCTTGACCTAGTGCATCGTCTGAGCCGGGAAAAGGGCGTCACCGTCGTCATGGCGATCCACGACATCAACCAGGCAATCGCCGTCAGCGACCGCATCTCGCTACTCGAAAAGGGACAGCTCAGATTTGACGGCGCACCGCACGAGCTGGCCGAATGCGACCTGATCCAGCAGATCTTCCGCGTCAGGGGCCGCTTCGTCCAGGTCGCTCCGGACGGCCCGCCGCATTTCGAGGTCGAGCTCATGAGGCTTCAACGATCCGAAACTGGGATTAGCGCTTCACCAGCCTGAAGACGATTTTAGTCTGGGTATAGTAGGTCAGCGCATCGGCGAAGTCCGGCGTCCATCCGTCCGCGACGAAGGGGATGAAGCCATCATATTCGAGCTTGCGGGCCGAAACCTGAAAGCCCGCCTTTTCGAAGGCGCGGCCATAATCGGTGATCGATCGATCCTGAACGACAGTATTCGTACGGTTGGCGACGAGCTCGCGCCATTTCGGCCAGAGCGGGTTGTCGGTATGGCATCCCGTCACCGCATAATAGACGCCGCCTGACTTCAGCGCCCGCCAGATATCGGCGGCGTGGGCATCGATATCGGGAACGAGGTAGATGACCTCGTGGCTGATGGCCAGCTCGAACTCCTCAGTCCAGCCTTCCAGCCGGCTGCCGACCTGGTACTGAATCGGCAGGTTGCCTTTCAGCGTCTCGGCCTTGGCGACGGAGGTTTCGGCGATATCGATGCCGAGCGCCTTGCGGAACGGGCGTATCGCATAGAGGTGCCGCAGCAGGCCCCCCTGATTGCAGCCGAAATCAAGCACGCTCTTGTCGGTGAGGTCCCGTTCGGGGATGAGCTCGATCAGGTGGCGCCAGATGGGTGCATGCCCATCGGCCATCCTGTCTTCGGCATCGGGATCGATGTACCACGTGCCGATGTTTTTCTGCGCTCCCTCAGCCATCCTCTTGCCCCTCGTATCATGCCGATCACGGTGACGGTCTTAAAATGCGGGGTCATGCTTGGCTAGATCAGAAGCCGGTTTTCGAGCGCCTTCCACACCTGTCAGATTTTTTGCAAAGAAAGCTTTGCAAAGATATGTTTGCGATTGTATGCTTCGCGCATGAAACATCCGCACACCAAACCTGCCGCAGATGCCGCCGCTGCCCGCACCGTTAACCGGGTCGTGCCCGAGCCGACCGCGCTGAAGGCGCTGGCGCATCCTGTCCGACTGCGCATGCTCGGCATGCTCAGGATCGATGGGCCTGCCACGGCGACGCAGCTTGCCGCTCGGCTCGGCCTGAACAGCGGCGCGACGAGCTATCATCTGCGCCAGCTTGCTCAGTACGGCTTCATCGAGGAGGCGCCGCATGCCTCGCGGCGCGACCGCTGGTGGCGCGCCAGCCATGAGCTGACCTCGGTGCCGCCAAGTGAGGCCGAAGGGGAGGCGCTCGATCTCGACATCGCCTTCAACCAGGCCGCACTCTCGCTGCAGGTCGGCCAGATGCAGCAGGCGCTGGAGGAATATGCCGAGCTGCCGGCTGAATGGCGCAAGGCGACGGCTGCCGACGACATCATCATCCCGATGACGGCGGTACAGGCCGAGGCCCTGACAAAACGGCTGAGCGACATCATCCTGGAGGCGATGCGGGCGGCCCCGCCGCTCGGGGAGGCGGCGTCGCAGGAATCCGGCATGGTTCCCTTCTATGTCATGTTGCACGCCTTTCCCTATCCGGGCCGTGTTCCGCATCGCGAAGGGGAGGATAAGCCGTGAGACGGGGCGGGCCGTTCCTGGCGCTCGCGGCTGCCGAGACATTCTCGCTCTCCGGCACGCGGCTTTCGACCATCGCCATTCCCTGGCTGGTGCTGAGCACGACTGGCAGCCCGGTGCTGACAGGCCTGACGGCAATGATGGAGATGCTGCCCTATGTCATCGCCAAGGCGCTCGGCGGACCGCTGATCGACCGCGCCGGCGCCAAGAGCATCGCCATCATCTGCGACACCGCTTCGGTGCTCGTGGTTGCTCTGGTGCCGCTTCTCGATCTCTTCGGCATGCTCGGCATGCCGGTGCTGCTGCCGCTCGTCTTTGCCATGGGCGTGCTGCGCGGCCCCTCCGATGCGGCCAAGCAGGCGATGGTTCCCGATATCGCCACACTCGCCAATGTACCGCTCGAACGAGTGACCGGCGTTGCGAGCGCCATCGAGCGGCTGGCCTCGACGGCGGGCGCGGCCGGCGCCGGCGCTTTGATCGGGCTGATCGGCCCCGGCCAGGCGCTGCTCGTCAATGCCGCCACCTTCGCCGCGGCCGCGCTGATCGTTGCCGCGGGGATACCCGGGACGCGACGCACGCCTGCGTCCGAAACTCGACCGGTCGAACGGGCTTCCTATATCGAGGATCTGCGCGAAGGCTGGCGCTTTCTGCGCAGCGATGCCGTGCTCGTCAGTATCGTCGCCATGGTGGCGGTTACCAATCTCTTCGACCAGGCCTATCATGCCGTGCTGCTGCCGGTCTGGACACGGGATGCCGGCCATGGCCCGGAGCTGCTCGGTGCCATGTTCGCCGCCTTCGCCGGCGCCTCGATCGCAGGCGCGGCGATTGCCGCGGCGATCGGCGAGCGCATGCCGCGACTGATGGTCTATACGGTGGCCTTCCTCCTGACCGGTTTTCCGCGCTTTCTCGTTCCGGCGCTGGACGCGCCCATCGGTCTCGTCTTTGCGACGCTCGCCATCGCAGGATTCGCGTCGGGCTTCCTCAACCCGATCCTGTCGGCGGTCATCTTCGAGCGCATCCCCAAGCCGCTGACTGGTCGCGTCACAGCATTGAACACCGCCCTCTGCTTCGCCCTCATCCCTTTCGGCGGCCTCGCCGGCGGCGCGCTGATCAGCACGTTCGGCCTTGCCGCGGCGCTGTTCCTGATGGGGATTGCCTATCTCGCGGCAACGCTTGCGCCGCTGGCGCTGAAGAGCTTTCGCGGGTTTGACAGGGCCTCGCCTAGTTGGCTGAAACGGGCCGGCTGATCGACCGGCCGGCTTGGCCGTAGAGCTTGGCTACGACGCGCGCCGGCCGGTCGACCATCCGACTCCGTTTGAGCCAACAGAATGCTTCAATCTAACCCGGAAAGGCTCTAGCCGCGCCCAAGCTCCTCGACGATCAGATCGATGAAGCGGCGGACACGCGGTTCCAGCAGGCGCTTGTCGGGATAGAGCGTCACGATCTTTGCGTCGTCGGTTTCGAAGTCGGCCAGGATCTGCCGGAGGCGGCCGGCGGCGAGATCGTCGGTGACGAGAAAATCGGGAAGCAGTGCGATGCCCAGCCCCGCCAAGGCGGCGTCGCGGATCGCCTCTCCGCTGTCGAGCCTCAGTCGGCTGCGGCCCTGCGCCTTGATCCAGGAGCCGCCTTCCCCGCGAAAGCGCCAGCCCTGCCTTTGATTGCGGCCGGCGGAGATCAGGCAGTCATGGACCGCGAGATCGTCGATATCGCGGGGCTCGCCGCGCTCGGCAAGGTAGGGCGGCGAGGCGCAGAGCCGCGCCTTATAGCTGGCGATCACGCGTGAGACCAGGCGGGTGTCCGACACCGTCGCCGTCGCGCCGATCCGGATCGCCAGATCGAAGCCTTCCTCGACAATGTCGGCCAGGCGATCGGTGAAGTTCACTTCGACCTGGATGTCGGGCCAGGCCCGAAGATATTTTTCAAGCAAAGGCAGCACGACGAGCCGCCCGAAAGCATCGGGAACGGTAAGCCGGAGAACGCCTCGCGGCGTGCTGTTCTGCCCCGCCACGCTCGCTTCCGCCTCGTCGACCGATGCCAGAATCTGCAGCCCGCGCTCGTAAAACATCCGGCCTTCATCGGTCAGGCTCAACGTCCTCGTCGTGCGGTTGAGCAGGCGCGCGCCGAGCCGGTCTTCCAGACGGATGACAGCCTTGCCTGCCGCCGAACGCGACAGGCCCATGGCCTGGCCGCCGGCGATAAAGCTTCCGGCATCGACGACGGCCATGAAGATCAGAATATCGTTCAGGTTCGTACGCGGCATCAGGCAACTCGAGCGGTTCGGCTACAGCCATAAGTCGGTCAGTCATGGGATCGATTCAAGGTTCCGACCATCAACGCCCAAGGCGGCAGTAAGGTCCGACCGCTTCGCTTCTGTGTCGACATGCCTTCGTCAAACAACCTGCTATAGCAGCCATCGCACCGGATCGCCGGTCAACAAGGGTGGCGGGGGCACGACAAACAGGCAGGAAACGGACATGGCCGCCAATGCCGGCTGACGCGCGGCCGGCATCGACGTGAGACGATCTGGGTTCTGTCGAAAGGGCTCTGGAAAGCCGGACTACAGCATATCGCCGAGACTCCAATGGTTGTTCCATCGGACGTCGATCTCGTCGTCGACATTCTGATATCTTATGTCGGTGGAGAGGCGCAGCCGCCGGCTGCGGTCCTGGTTGGTGGTCGAGGCGTGGATCATGTAGGGCGAGTGGAGCACCACGTCGCCGGCCTCATAATCGGCGGCGAGCCAGCGGGTGTCGAAGCGCTCCGCCATATCGGGCAGATCCTTCGAGACCCAGCCGCCTTCCGCCATGTGGCGGTTATAGGCACTGACCCGCTCTTCGGCAGAAAGATTGCCGCTTGCTGCCTGGAACTCGGCCTCCATCCTGACGCCCAGGGCGTGCGAGCCTTCGAGATAGACCAGGCCGCCCATCTCGGTGGGGATGTCGCCGATCGGAATCCAGGCCGTCACCAGGCGGCTGGTGCCGCCGCGGAGATAGACGAGATCGTAGTGGGCGGGTGTGGCCGTCGGCGTTCCCGGCTGGACGAAACGCATGATCTTGCGCTTGTGGAGATAGGAGATACCCTGCAGGAAATCGTCCATGAAGCGGGCAAGTGGCGGTTGCGTGCAGAAGCCTTCATAGGCGGCGGAGCGGACGAGCGACATCAGGCGCCTGTCCGCCAGGCTTTTGTCGAAGCCATCGGCAGACGCCAAGCCCAGCGAAAAATCGCTTCCGGGCTCGACCAGCCCGGTTTCGGCGAGGCGTTCGAAGACCCAGCGGCGGAAATCGATCACATCGGCCCGCGGCAGAAGGCCTTTCAGCCAGACATAACCATCGTCCTGGTAGCGGCGGCGGATGGCGTCGACGCCGATGCCGGGATCGGTGGGCACGAGCCAACCGATCCGCTCCGCGGGCAAGGTTCTGCCATTTGCGGCAAGAGGAAATTCCATCATGCGAGCTTGTCTGACCTCCGCAGCAATTGACATTTCACTCCTCCGTCGCTTGAGTTGGCTTGTCATCAATTACCTGATCCGGCATGCCAACCGACATAGAGGAAATTGATAGCTGGACTTTTCGCTCACCATGAAAGACGCTGAGGCCATCTATAGAACGCCGCTCGGTGCGGCCGGCGGACTGGCAGTCACCGGCAGCGGCAGGCAGCATGCCCGCCGTGCGGTGACGGACCGGAAACTACCGAGTTTCGCCGTCGTGCTGGTGGAGCGTGGGCAGGGCTGGCTGGCAACCGCCGCCACCGGCCGCATGAGCCTGACCGGACCTGCGCTGTTCTGGCTGTTTCCGAACCGTGTGCATTCCTATAGCCCCGACGAAGGCGGCTGGGACGAGCGCTGGGCGCTTTTCGAAGGGTCGTTCACGCGGGACTTCGTGAGGCTGAGGATTATCGCGGAGCGACATCCCGTTGTGGCCTTGCATCATCTCGACGAGGTGGTGCGGCTCTTCGGCAACCTTCATGCCGATCTGCTTGACGACACCAACCTCGGGCAGGCCTCGGCGGCATTGATGCTGCATCGCATCGCCATATCAGCCGCCAAACAGGCAAGCGGCGCGGCCGATCGACGCCAGGAAAGGCTAGATATGGCCGACATCGTGGAAACGCTACGGCGGCGGGCGATGCAACCGTTGGACCTCGCAGCCTTTGCCGCCGAGCACGGCATGTCTCCGGCGACGCTGCGCAGGCGGTTCACGCTCGAAACCGGACTGCCTCCCAAGGCATTTCAGCTTCGGGTGCGCATGGATCATGCCAAACAATTATTGGCAACCACCGACGAAAAGATCGAAACGGTGGCCGCCATGATCGGCCTGGATGACCCGTTTTATTTTTCTCGGGTCTTTCATGATCGCGAGGGCTGCAGCCCTCGCGAATTCCGTGCGAGATATCCGCGGGTTTGAGAGCCCGGCAGCGGCAGCCGTATCCCGTTTTCACGAAGTCATGTATGATGACGGGCGTTGGAGACGACCTTTCATGGCGTTGGCAAAATTTTCGCCGAACCACCAATTACGGCGTGTTATCGGCTGGAAGGTTTCGTTGTCCGATTGGGGAACGTCCGGCTTCGCTCGTTCGCGAACGTTCCGGATCGGAGGGGGAAATGACGTCCAGCGCATTGAACGCCGACCTTGCGTCGTCGAGACCATCCATCATCCATGCGGCGGTTCAATTGGGCCTCGTCGCGCTTCTGGTCTATGTCTGCGCCAGGATCATGTTGCCCTTCCTGGGCATTCTGCTTTGGTCTGTGATCCTGGCGGTCATGCTTAATCCCTTGCATCTGCGCCTGTCCGATCGGATCGGCAATCGGTGGTCGGCATTTCTCATCGGGATGGTCGGCGTTACCGTGGTGCTGGTGCCCATGTTCCTCGTCGTCACATCGCTTGGGTCTTCCACTTACTGGCTTGTTTCCGGCTTGCAGAATCACAGCCTGACGATCCCGCCGCCGCCAACGTGGCTTGCCGACCTGCCGGTGATCGGAGCGAAGCTCTCGGAGGGCTGGTCGCTCACTGTCGCCAATCTGCCGTTGGCGCTCAGTCAATACGGCCAGATGCTGAGCAAGCCTGCTGCGTGGCTTGCATCTTTCGCCGGCGGCCTGGCCACTGGTGGCTTGTCCTTCGTTCTTTCCATCGCGATCGCCGCCGTGCTTGTCGCTTATGCCAAGGGTGCTGCGGCATTTGCCCTCCGTCTGCTGGAGCTCATTACCAACAGCAAGGCGCGGGGTGCCCGGCTCGTCCATCTGACCGCCGCTACCATCCGGGGCGTGGCGGTTGGCGTGGTCGGCGTGGCGGTGATCCAGTCGATGCTCGTCGGCATTGGCTTCTTCGCTATCGGCCTTCCGGCTGCCGGTGCTCTGACGCTCGTCACGTTTCTCTTGGCGGTCGTGCAGATACCGCCGCTGCTGTTGACGCTGCCCGTCATGGCCTATGTTTTTGCCACGGAAGCAACGACACCGGCAATCATCTTCGCCATATGGTCTTTGGTCGCCGGGCTGAGCGACAATTTGCTCAAACCCTTGATGCTCGGCCGTGGATCGGACGTGCCCATGCCGGTGATCTTGGTGGGTGTCATCGGAGGGATGATAGCCGACGGCCTTCTCGGTATATTTGTCGGCCCCGTGCTGCTGGCCGTTGGCTTCGTGTTGCTGATGGAATGGTTGCATCAGCGCCCGATCGAGGACACCCCCGAGATCGAAGGTCCGGCCCCATGATTACAGTCATTGGTCTCGGCCTGCTTGCGATGTCGATGTGCCTCGCACTGCAGGCGCTGGCTTCAGTGTTGGCCGCGCGTTATTTTGCTCACGCGCGAACACAACCCCTGGGCCGAAAGCCTCGGCGGACGATCTTCCTGCAATTCTCGGTCCTGATGATCGTGCTCATGCTGGGCAATATTTTCCAGGTCGCTTTCTGGGCGCTGTTATATCGCGCGCTCGGCGCCTTCGAGGATTTCGAAACGGCTATGTATTTTTCCGGCGTCACCTTCACGTCACTTGGTTATGGCGACGTCGTGCTTGATGGCCGTATCCGGCTGCTTGCGCCGCTGCAGGCAGCCAATGGGCTGATGATGTTCGGGATTACGACAGCGCTCTTCTTCTCGGCCATCCAGCAGGCCATGGGGAAATTGGCCGCGGCAAATCAAACCGCACATGAGCCGTAGTGGAGCCGGCGAAGACAGCTCACCGGGAACGAACATCAACGCCAACCCATCGCAGGCGCGACATGGGTCAGGATCGCTTCGATGACGTGGGCGTTGTAATCGACGCCGAGCTGGTTGGGGACGGTGAGCAACAGGGTATCCGCCTCGGCGATTGCCTCATCCTCGGCGAGCTGCTTGATCAGGGCATCCGGCTCGGCGGCATAGCTGCGGCCAAAGATTGCCCGGGTCTTCTCGTCGATGAAGCCGATCTTGTCCTCACCGTCGTTGCCGTAGCCGAAATAGGCGCGGTCGCGGTCGTCGACCAGCGCGAAGATGCTGCGGCTGACCGAGATGCGCGGCTGGCGCGTGTGGCCGGCTTCTTTCCACGCCTCGCGGTATGCGCGGATCTGATCGGCCTGCTGGACGTGGAAGGGCTCTCCCGTCTCATCATCCTTCAGCGTCGAGCTCTGCAGGTTCATGCCGAGCTTGGCTGCCCAGACGGCGGTGGCATTCGAGCTCGCGCCCCACCATATCCGCTCGCGCAGGCCCTCGGAATGCGGCTCGAGGCGCAAGAGGCCGGGCGGATTGGGAAACATCGGCCGCGGGTTCGGCTTGGCAAACCCTTCGCCGCGCAGCACTTCCAGGAAGACTTCGGCATGGTGGCGAGCCATGTCGGCCTCGCTCTGGCCTTCGGGCGGGGCGTAGCCGAAATGGCGCCAGCCATCGATCACCTGTTCGGGCGAACCGCGGCTGATGCCGAGCTGCAGGCGGCCGCCGGCGATGAGGTCGGCCGCACCCGCATCCTCGGCCATATAAAGCGGGTTCTCGTAGCGCATGTCGATGACGGCGGTGCCGATCTCGATCCGGTTGGTTCTAGCGCCGACGGCTGCAAGCAGCGGGAAGGGTGCGGCCAGCTGTCGGGCGAAATGATGCACGCGAAAATACGCCCCGTCAGCCCCGAGCTCCTCGGCCACCACCGCAAGCTCGATCGACTGCAGCAGCGCATCGCCGGCTGAGCGCGTCTGCGATTGAGGTGAGGGCGTCCAATGCCCGAACGAGAGGAAACCGATCTTCTTCATGCTGATGCCGCACCTTGATCCGTTGTATCTGGGGTCGACCGGTCATCGCACAGTTTCGGCCCGGAAGACAATCAGAACCGGATGGCTGCGGCGTATCACTTATCCGGCATTTGGCGTGCTATCCGCCGCTATAACCGACAGCATTCGCGCGACACCTTCGCACCTTCGAAACTCGGCGATCGTATCGCGACCTTCGACGCGGAACTCTCCGAGTTGCTACGCGCTTATTCGAATGATGATCGGTTGAGCTTTGTCGTACGCACCAGGATTGTCTGGGGCGAAATCAAGCTGATCTGAGAAGAGACGATGTTTGGTGGAGACAAAGGCGCGGCAGGAGCCGCGCAGACCACCTCTCCGCCATTCCTGTGACAAGCACAGGAATGAGGGTGGGTGGTGTTCGCGCTAGATTGTTTGCCGACGGCGGTATGGCGCGCGAACGCGTCATGGACCGACCGACGATAGTCCCATCTCAAGATCATGCGCCGCCAACATTCTCCATTTGCTGCCGCACGCCGTTGAAGACCTGCGCCGGCACGCGCAGCCCGGCATCGTCCTGGTAGAGGGCCTGCAGCTCGCCGAAGCGTTGGTCTACGTCGACCGTCAGCGCGGCGAGACGATCGAAGCGCGCCAAGTCATCAGGAGATATTTCTTCCTTGGGCTGCGGCATCGCTCCCCAATTGTCCCAGGGAAGCATCTCCATGTTATTGAGGGCGGCGAAGTCGCGCACGAGGTTCATGGCAATGAACCAGAAACCAGACTCGTCGAAGATGCCGAATTTGCCGGGGTCGGCGGCGTCGGCGCGGCAGCGCTGCCAGGTTTCGCCGGCGCTGAGGAATGTGCCCGGTTGCTGGTCGAGGGGATCGAAATCGAGTTTCAGGGCCGCGCGCTGGAGGTCGTCGATCTGGAAATCCGCTGAGACCCAGCGCGCTCCGTCCCAATATTCGGCGATCCAGTGATCGATGCCCTTACCTGCCTCAAAATACATGCCGAAGCCGCAGCGGGCGCGTGCCGGGACGCCCTGAGCCTTGAGTGCCGCGCAGGCGAGAACGGTGAAATGGCGGCACACGCCGATGCTGCGCTTCTCCGGTGGGCGCGGGATGTCGAGTGGGGCGGGATCGATCGCCATGATCGTATCGAGTATCTCTCGTGCCGGCCGCGTGTGTGACTGCGCCCTTCGCGCCGGGGTGAGCGGCTGATTGTAGCGCGGAGCCCAGGCTTCATGCAGCAGCGTGCCGTGCACGGCGGCGGCA
>NZ_VSZV01000212.1:0-13635 GCF_008919455.1 Rhizobium sp. PEPV16 | reverse complement strand
TCGGAGCCTCGGATTTCGGCACCTCCGAATTTAAGGACCGGTTGCAGGGGCAATCTGCATCTGCGTGGGCCGGAGCCCATCTCTTTGTTGGCCGGAAGGTGGTGGTGCCAGGCCGGTCGGGCGCTTATCGGGCGATGCCGGTGGTGTTTGGGATTGAGCAGCCGACCCCGTCAGTCCCGTTCCGATATTTGGATCTCCATCGGGAGTCTGATCTCGCGCCGCATTCGTCGAAGCTTGCAATTTTACTTGGTCCGTGCCGATTGGCTGCGGCGTGATTTTGCCGTCGGACGACGATATGCGCCAGACGGTATTGCCGGCGTCATCGGCGACGAGCAGCGCTCCCGTCCCGTCGATCTCGACGCCAACCGGCCGTCCCTTCGCCTGGTCGCCCTGGATAAACCCTGTGACGACGTCCTGCGCCTTGCCGGACGGCTTGCCGTTTTCGAATGGTACGTACACGACTTTGTAGCCGTTGAAGCTGTCCCGATTCCAACTGCCATGCTCGCCGATGAAGGCGCCGTTGGCGTAGGCGGCCGGCAGCGCTGAATTCATAGAAAAGGTCAGTCCGAGCGCGGCGACATGGCTCGACAGCGCATAATCTGGTGGGATCGCCCTTTCGACCATGTCGGGACGCGGCGGATGCACGCGCGCATCGACATGCTTGCCATAATAGCTCCATGGCCAGCCATAGAAACCACCTTCCATGACCGAGGTCATGTAATCGGGAACGAGGTCCGGTCCGAGTTCGTCGCGCTCGTTGACGACCGTCCAGAGCACACCTGTCTCAGGGTTGAAGGTGAGGCCGTTCGGATTGCGCAGACCTGAGGCAAAGACCCGCGCCGCGCCGGTGTGCCGGTCGACCTGCCAGATCGCTGCACGGCCCTTTTCCGCCTCAAGCCCGTTCTCGGCGACGTTGGAATTCGAGCCGACCGAGACGTAAAGCATCTGCCCGTCGGGGCTCAGCGCCAGATCCTTGGTCCAGTGATGATTGATCGGACCACCCGGCAAGGGCGTCAGGGTTTTCGGTTGGGCGGTGATTTCATTCTGGCCAAGTTCATAGGGGTAGGCGAGTATGGCGGACGTCGAGGCGACGTAGAGCGTGTTGTCGACCCAGGCGACACCGAACGGCGAATCGAGTTTCTTCAGAAGATCGTGCCTCTCATCCACTTTGCCGTCGCGGTTCGCGTCACGCAGCAGTGTGATAACGTTGCTTTCCTTCTGCTCGCCGCCGCCACCACGAGCGATCGACATGATCCAGCCCCGGATCAAATCCTTCGGCCGTGAGGTCGGTTTGCCGGACGGGCCGCGCGACTGAATCACCAGTACGTCGCCGTTCGGCAAGGTGTGGACTGTCCTCGGATTGGCGAGGTCCTTGGCGTAAGCAGTGACCGTCAAACCATTCGGAACGGCCGGCGTCTCACCATCCTTCCAGCCAACGACCTCCGCTACCTTCAGATCAGGCAGCAGTGAGGCGGTTGGTTCCGGAAGGACGGGATTCGGTCCGATCTGCTGAGAGATATCAAAATCTCCGCTTTGAGCGTAAGCGGCAAGACCGACGCCAAGAGATATCGACAGAACCGAAGCGCCGAGTATCTGGGATTTTTTCATCATATCCTCCAGGCCAGTCTGGCATATTTTCGAGCGGAAACTGCTGCGGCCACCAGGCACAAGACAAAGGTGAGGGCCGAAAGCATCAGTCCATATGGGACTACGGCCGTCCATCCATCGCCGGCATGGATAAGGTTGTTGGCAAAGGCAATGCCCAGTATGATCAGATAGAGGAGCGCGGACAGGAGCGGCGGCCGCAAAGGGCGGGTGCGGGGACGCATCAGATCCATCAATCCGGCCAGAATCGCAAGCGACCCCAACATAAGCCCGGCGAGCAGCAACCATGCAGAGAAATTCTGCCACATCAGATTGCCGGTCTGCCAGAAAGCGATATCGGTCGCTAGCGCGAGCGTGAAGCAGACGAAGGGAAAGGGGACGAACAGCGACTGCGTCGGATAGGCGGCCGAGTCTCGATTGCTGGCGGATATAGCCATCGCACGCTCCGTGGGGCTGAGAGCTTGAGGATGCCTATCCAACCCGCGGCGAGAGCAGATGGTTCCGTTGCAGTACCTTGGAAAGAGCAACCTTCGTCGCTCAAATAACCCCTCAACTGCTCTGTCCCCTGTCAGCGGTAATAATCCAAGCACGAGAATCAAACAGTACGCCTTCTAAACGCCCCTAAGGCGCTATCGACATCCCGTCACACGTCTTTTGTGAAATATATTTCACAGCATGAATTATATTGACAGCGCTCTGCCGTTGCGATTATCTGCCCATACCGGACTTCGAGGAGGAACTCCGGTCTTCAATGGATCATCGGCAGCCGCTGAGGCGCCGCCGGATATTTGGGAGGGGCTTCGGCCTCGAGGAGGAAACTTGCGCAAATTTCTAAGCACGACCGCATTGGCGGTCCTCGCATCGACGCTTTTCGCCGGCGTGGCCAGCGCGGACACGGAAAATCCGTTCCGCTGCAAGCCCGGTGAAAAATACGTCATGAACGTCATGGTATCGGGCGTCGAATATTGGTTCCCGGTCTATGAAATGTTCAAGCAGGCCGGTCAGCAGCTCGGTTGCGAGACCGCCTATACCGGCACGCCGGAATATGACGTCAACAAGCAGATCGCCACCTTCGACCAGGCGCTGGCCCAGAACCCGGCCGGTATTCTCGTTCACCCGATGAACTCCGATCCGTTCATCGAGCCGATCAACCGGGCGATCGACCAGGGCACGGCGGTCGTGACCTTCGCAGCTGATGCGCCGCTCTCCAAGCGCATCTCGTTCGTCACGTCGGACAATACCCGCGAAGGCACCTATGCGGCAGACGCGATTGCCGAAAAGATGGGCGGCAAGGGTGAATATGCCGTTCTCGAAAATCCGGGCCAGGACAACCACGACAAGCGTATCGCCGCCTTCATCGCCCGTATGGAGGAAAAATATCCTGATATGAAGCTGGTCGGCCGCGCTGCGTCCAACCAGGACCCGAACAAGGCCTATCAGGGCTTGATGAGCCTGGTGCAGGCACATCCGAACATCGGCGCCGTCTTCATGCCGGAAGCGAACTCGGCCATCGGCGCTTCGCAGGCCAACAAGGAAAGCGGCGGCAAGATCCTCGTCATGTGTGCCGACGTCAACGCCAACATCCTCGACATGATCAAGGCGGGCGAAGTGTTCGGCTCGATCAATCCGAACCAGGGCATGCAGGGTTATATGGGCTTCATGCTCTTGTGGCTTGCAAAACATCCGGAACTCATCGACCCGATGAACGACGCCAAGCGCGTCGGCTTCAATCCGATGAGCATTCCGTTCGTCGACAACGGCCTGTCGATCGTCACGGCTGCCAATGCCGACGACTTCTACTGGGACAAGTACCTGAAGCGGCGGGGCACCAAAGGCATCGAGGAGTAAGCCTTTGTGCCGGCTGTCCGGGGCAGGAAACTCCGGACAGCCACCGCGAGCGTGAGGAGGGGACGATGATGGTGTCGGTGCCGGTTCTGGAAATCCGCAATGTCAGCAAGCACTTCGGTGCGGTGAAGGCATTGACGGAGGTGAGCTTCAACCTGGAAAAAGGCGAGGTTCATGCGCTTTGCGGCGAAAACGGCGCGGGCAAGTCGACGCTGATGAACATCATTGCCGGCGTGCTGCAGCCGACCGAGGGAGACGTTCTCGTCGATGGCGCGCCGGTAAAGGTAACGTCGCCGGCCGTGGCGCAATCGCTCGGGCTGGGGCTCGTGCATCAGGAAATCGCGCTCTGCCCCGATGCGACGGTGGCCGAGAACATGTTCATGGCCGCGACCAACCGCCGCCGCTCGCCTTTCATGAACTATGGCCGGCTGGAGCGGGATGCACAGGTCGTGATGAACCGTCTGGCGCCGATCGACGTGCGCCGCAAAGTCGGCGACTTGTCGATTTCCAGCCAGCAGCTTGTCGAGATCGCCAAGGCGCTGACGCTCGATTGCCGGGTGCTGATCTTCGACGAACCGACGGCGGCATTGACGGAATCGGAGACGCAGATCCTGTTCGGAATCATCCGCGACCTCAAGGCGCAGGGAATTTCGATCATTTATATCAGCCACCGCATGGCCGAAATCTTCAACCTGTGCGACCGGGTCACCGTGTTTCGCGATGGCCGTTATGTCTCGACGGAGAAAGTGGCGGATTTGACGCCGGATGATGTGGTGCGCCGCATGGTCGGGCGCGAGATTACCCAGCTCTATCCAGAAAAGCAGGCGCTGGCGGAGCGGACCGATGAGATCATCCTGCGCGTTCGCGATCTCGGCGACGGCAGCCGCTTCACGGATGTCAACTTCGACCTGCGCAAAGGGGAAATTCTCGGCGTCGGCGGGCTGATCGGCTCGGGCCGCACCGAGATAGCCGAAGGAATTTGCGGATTGCGGCCGGTAACCGGCGGCGAGGTGCAACTGCATGGACAGCGGCTGCGGGCGCGGTCCTATGCGCAGGCGGCGCAAGCGGGCGTCGTCTACCTGTCGGAAGACCGGAAAGGCTCCGGCATTTTCCTCGATCTTTCTATCGCCCAGAACATTGCCGTTCTCGATTTGAAATCGCTGACCGGACCGCTGGGACTGTTGAATTCCAAGGCCGAGGCGGATCGTGCCCACAACCTGGTCCGGCGGCTCGGCGTGCGGATGGGTGGCATCGACATGCCGGTCTCATCGCTGTCCGGCGGAAATCAGCAGAAGGTGGCGATTGCCAAGCAGTTGGCGGTCAGTCCCAAGGTCATCCTGATGGATGAGCCGACCCGCGGCATCGATGTCGGCGCCAAATCGGAAATCCACCGGCTGCTGCGCGATCTCGCGCGCTCCGGCATCGGCATCGTCGTCATCTCGTCGGAACTGCCGGAGCTTCTCGGTCTGTGCGACCGGGTGCTGGTCATTCACGAAGGCACGGTTGCAGGCGAGGTCGAGGGCGAGGCGATCACGGAGGAAGCGATCATGCGGCTCGCCTCGGGGATCGGCGGCCACAACAATTCGAAGGCATCAGAGCATGCCGCGTAGGGAAAAAGCAGGGGCAGGGGACAGGGTCATGGCGGACGCTACATTGGCAACGGCACATCAGGCACGCGCGCCCGGCTGGAAACGGCTGGGGACGATGCGCGAGGCGGGACTGATCGCGATCATCCTGGCGCTCTGCATCATCATGAGTTTTGCCTCGCCGCATTTTCTGACGCTCGGCAACTTTCGGGCGATGCTGATGTCGTTTTCGGTGGAAGGGATCGTCGTCGTCGGCATGACCATCCTGTTGATCGTCGGCGGCATCGACCTGTCGGTTGGCTCGGTCGTCTGCTTCTCGATGGTGCTGTCGGGTTCACTGTTCCTGATGGGGCTCGATCCGTGGAGCGCATCCCTGATCGGCATTGTTGCCAGCGGCCTGATCGGCTGTGTCATGGGCTTCTTCGTCACAATCGTCGGGCTCAACCACTTCATTACCTCGCTTGCGGCCATGGTGATCGTGCGCGGTATCTGCCTGATCATCACCAAGGGCACACCGCTGTCGCTATTCACCTTGCCGCCCTCGTTCAAGGCGGTCGGGCAGGGCACATTCTACGGCGTCCCCTATGTGATCCTGATTTTTGTAGCGGTCGTCGTGCTGTTCGATTTCCTGCTGCGCCGGGCAACCGCCTTCCGCAAGGTGTTCTACACCGGCAGCAACGAGAAGGCGGCGCTCTATTCCGGCATCAAGACCAACCAGGTGAAGTTCTGGGTGACGGTGCTCTGCGCCACGCTGTCCGGTGTTGCCGGGGTGATCTACATGTCCCGCTTCGGTGCCGCGACCCCGACCTTTGGCGTTGGCATGGAACTCAACATCATCGCAGCCGCGGTGATCGGCGGTGCGTCGCTGAATGGCGGTTCCGGCACGATCCTCGGGGCAATTCTCGGCATCGCCCTGCTGTCGGTCGTAACAAGCTCGTTGATCTTGCTCGACGTGTCTGTCTATTGGCAAGACATGATCAAAGGCTGCATTCTGCTTGCTGCCGTCTCGATCGACCATTTCCTGCACAAGCGGAAGGCTGCCTGATATGCCGATAGCCAAACTCAAACCCGCAAATGCGCCCCGCGAGGAAATCGTCATCGCCCGGCAGATGCACCAGGCTCTGGTCCTGCATTTCCTCGAGGGACTGACACAGGCGCAGATTGCCGATCAGCTCGGCATCTCGCACGCCACCGTCAACCGCCTGATCAAGCGCGGCCGCCAGCTCGGCCTGGTCGAGATCAAGATCAAGTCGCCGGTCGAGCCGCTGGTCGATATGGAAGAACGGCTACAAGCGCTTGGCGGCATCGGCCGCGCCGTGGTGGTGCCGACAGTCTCCGACAATCCGCAGACGGCGCTTCAAGCCGTCGGCGAAGCGGCAGCGAGGTTGCTGCTGGAAGAGATCACCGACGGCGATACGATCTGCATCACCGGCGGCAAAGGGGTGAGCGCCGTCGTTGCCGGTCTGCAGCCGCCGCGTCGGTTCAATGTCGAGGTCATTCCAGCAACCGGCTGCGTCCAGGGTAAGCACTATACCGATGTCAATCATGTTTCGACCTTGATGGCCGACCGGCTTGGGGGGCGTTCCTACCAGATCCATGCGCCGCTCTTTGCTGATGATGCCGAGCAGCGGGCGATGCTGATCAACATGCGTTCCGTCGCAGACGTTTTCAAACGGGGGCGCGAGGCGAAGGTGGCGGTGGTCGGCATTGGCTCGATCCTCTCGGACGATTCGAGCTATTACGACCTGCATCCCTCCTCGAGCACCGACCGCGCCGCGATCGAGCGATCCGGCGCCTCCTGCGAATTGCTGGCGCACCTGCTCGATGATCATGGCCAGATCTGCGACTACAGCCTCAACCGTTCGCTGGTGTCGCTGACGCTGCCGGAATTCGCCTCGATCCCCACCAAGATCGGTGTGGCGAGCGGACCGAACAAGGCGGGCCCGATCCTCAGCGTTCTGCGCGGCAATCATCTGGATACGCTGGTGACCGATGAGGCGACGGGTGCGCGGGTGCTGGCACTGGCGAATGGCGAAGGGAAATGGGCATGAGCGGACAGCAACTGACACGTGAGATCGGCAAATCGGGCGTTTCCGCCTCGGCGGTCGGACTGGGCACCTGGGCGATCGGCGGCTGGATGTGGGGCGGGACCGATGAGGACGAATCCATCGCCGCCATCCAGGCATCGCTCGATGCCGGCGTGACGCTGATCGACACGGCGCCGGCCTATGGGCTTGGACGTTCCGAGGAGATTGTCGGCAAGGCACTGACCGGGCGCCGCGACAAGGCTGTCATCGCCACCAAATGCGGCCTTGTCTGGCATACGCAGAAGGGCCGTCATTTTTTCGACCAGGACGGCAAGCCGGTGCACCGTTATCTCGGCCGTGACGCGATCCTGCATGAGGTCGAGGAAAGTCTGAAGCGGCTCGGAACCGACTATATCGACCTCTACATCACTCATTGGCAGGATCCGACGACCCCGATCGAGGAAACGATGCGGGCGCTGGAAGAGCTGCGCACATCGGGCAAGATCCGGGCGATCGGCGCAAGCAATGTCAGCCCCGACGACCTCAATGCCTATATCGCTGCCGGTGGTCTCGACGCGATCCAGGAGCGGTTCAGCATGATCGACCGGGAGATCGAGGCGGAGCTTCTGCCGCTGACCAAGGCAAACAGCGTTGCGACGCTGAGCTACTCGTCGCTGGCCTTGGGGTTGCTGTCCGGCACCATCGGTCCAGACCGGGTGTTCTCAGGCGACGACCAGCGCAAGGACAGTCCGCGCTTTTCGGTCGACAACCGCCAGAAGGCAACGGCGCTGGCCGACGCCATCCGGCCGGTCGCGGAAAAACATGACGCCAGCATCGCCCAGATCGTGATTGCCTGGACGCTGGAGCAGCCGGGCATCACCTTTGCACTTTGCGGGGCGCGCAATCCGGCACAAGCGCTCGACAATGCGCGGGCCGGGACCATCCGGCTGGATGCGGCGGATCTCGCGGCCATCGATACGGCCATAGCGGCGAAACTGACTGACATGGACAGGTAGCGGATCGCCATCATGAAACGGCAAGAGATATTGGACGGGCTCCGCCAGAGCCCGAAGGTGGACGTGTGTGTCATCGGCGGCGGCATCAACGGCATCAGCGTCTTTCGGGAGCTGTCGCTGCAGGGGCTGAATGTGCTGCTCGTCGAGAAACACGACTATTGCTCCGGGGCCAGTTCGGCGCTGTCGCGCATGGTGCATGGCGGGCTTCGTTATCTTGAAAACGGCGAATTCAGGCTGGTGCAGGAATCGCTGGTCGAGCGGGACCGGCTGCTGCGCAATGCGCCGCATTACGTTGCGCCGCTGCCGACGACGGTGCCGGTGTTCGATATCTTTTCCGGCCTCGGCAATGGCATCGTCCGCTTCCTGGGTCTCAGCCGCCGCCCGAGCCGGCGTGGCGCTATCGCCATCAAGGCGGGCCTGAGCATCTATGATTTCCTGACCCGCAAACGGGCGCTGATGCCGCGCCACCAGTTTCGCGGCCGGCGCAGAACGCTTGCCAAATGGCCGGCGCTCAATCCCGACATCAAGAGTTCGGCCACCTATTTCGACGCCTGGGTCAGCCATCCGGAGCGGCTGGGCATCGAGCTTCTGCGGGATGGTCTTTCGACAAAGTTCGGAGCGATGGCGCTGAACTATGCGGAACTGCAGCGGACAGAGGATGGTCAGTACCGCGTCGAAGACCAGATCGGCGGCGCGTCGGTTGCCGTCGAACCGACGCTGATCATCAACGCCACCGGCGGCTGGATCGACATCGCCAATCAGACCCTGTTTTCGCCAGAAGGGCGGCCGGCTCCGCTGATGGGCGGCACCAAGGGCTCGCATCTGATCGTCGACAATGCGGACCTGCGCGACGCGCTGGCCGATCACATGATCTACTATGAGAACGAGGACGGGCGGATCTGTATCCTGTTTCCCTATCTCGGAAAGGTTCTCGTCGGTTCGACCGATATCCGCGTCGACGATCCGGAAACGGTCCGCTGCGAGGCGGACGAGCGGGATTATATCCTGCAATCGCTCGCCTTCGTGCTGCCTGATATTGCTATCCGGCCGGAACAGATCGTTTTCCAGTTTTCCGGCGTGCGGCCGCTGCCGGCCAGCACCGACAGTTTTACCGGGCGCATTCCGCGCAATCATTTCTGCACGGTCGTAGAGCCGAAGGATGGTGGCCCACCGGTTCTGTGCATGATCGGCGGCAAATGGACGACATTCCGGTCCTTCGGGGAACTGGCGGCCGACATGGCTTTGGAAAGGCTCGGCAGACGGCGCCGCATTGCGACTACCGATCGGCCGATCGGCGGCGGGCGGGCTTTTCCCGATAACGCGGCCGCCTGGCTAACGCAGGTGGCGGCCAGCAAAGGCCTTTCCGTCCGGCGCATGGCTGAGCTGTTTGCCCGGTACGGCACGGATGCCGAGGCGATTGCCGGCTTCATCGCGGCGGGCCCCGATGCGGCGCTGCCGCACGCCGGCTACTCGGTGCGCGAATTGCAGTGTCTGATCCGCGAGGAAGCGGTGGAACATCTCGACGACCTGCTTTTGCGGCGCACGACGTTGGCCGTTTCGGGCGAGCTTTCGCTCGACATGATGGATGCAGCACTCGACCTGCTGGCGCAGGAAAAGCGCTGGACGCTCGCGGATCGCATCCGTGAGCGCGACCGTTTTCTCATCCTTCTCACCGAACGCCACGGCGTCGACGAAGACATGCTTTCCGCAAGGAACGAACCAAGGAGCATAGAATGCGACACAACAGCAAAGTCCGGATGAACCGGCTGTTCGGCGGCGGCCGCTGCCTCGACGTGGCGATCGATCACGGCGTCTGCAACGAACCGTCCTTCCTCAACGGGCTGGAGGATATTCAGGCCGTCGTCAAGGCCCTGGTTTTTGCCGGGCCGGATGCGATCCAGATGAATTACGGCCAGGCGGACCTGCTGCAGGAGGTGCCCGGCAAGGACAAGCCGGCGCTGGTCATGCGCATCGACATGGGCAATCCCTATAACCGGATCCGCCACCGCGACATGTGGGCGGTGCTGCAGAACGAGGCCGAGCCGTTGATCGGCGCGATCGAAATGGATGCAGCCTGCGTCGTCGTCAACCTGTTCATGCTGCCGGACGAGCCGGACCTGTTCCGCCAATGCGTGCAGAACATTTCCCGCGTGCGGGCCGATTGCGACAAGTATGGCATGCCGCTGATGATCGAGCCGCTGGTGATGCAGCCGGTCACCGAAAAGGGCGGTTACATGGTCGATGGCGATGCCGACAAGATCGTTACCTTGACGCGGCTCGCCCGCGAGATGGGGGCGGATATCGTCAAGGCGGATCCGACCACCAATGCCGAGGATTTCCACAAAGTGGTGGAAGCAGCCCGTTGCCCGGTTCTCGTCCGCGGCGGCGGCAAGGAAGATCTTCGTGCCGTCTTCGACAAATCCGCCGCCTTGATGCGACAGGGCGCAATGGGCATGGTTTATGGGCGCAACATCTATCAGCACGCCAATCCGAGTGCCGTGGTGCGCGGGCTGATGGCGATCGTGCACGAGGATGCGAGCGGCGAACAGGCCTTTGCGCTCTACCAGCAGGGCTGAGCAGCGATTTCGAATCTTGGGAGGGGTTCTGCATGGGAAACTATCTTTTGGGGCTCGATGCCGGAAACACCGTCATCAAGGCGGTAATTTTCGACCGGGCGGGCAACGAGATCGCGGCTGCGTCCGAAGAGGGACGCAGCCGCATGCCGAGCCCGGGGTATGTCGAGCGGGATCTGGACGAGCTCTGGGCGAATGCGCGGCGGGTCATCCGCGCCTGCATTGAAAAGGCAAGAATCCAGCCGGAGGAAATCGCCGCGATCGGTTGCGCCGGGCATGGCAACGGCCTCTATGCGCTTGATCGCGACGGCGCTCCGCTCATCGGCATCCAGTCGCTCGACACGCGGGCGGCCGGGCTGGTCGATGAATGGCGAGAAGCCGGCGTTGGTGACCGGACCTATCCGATTGCCCGCCAGCGCCCGTGGCCATCCCAGACGCCGACACTGCTTGCCTGGCTGAAGCGTCACCGGCCGGAACTGTTCAACCGCATCGGTACCGTGTTCTTCTCCAAGGATTTCGTCGTCAACCGCCTGACCGGCCGCCGTGTCAGCGAAGTGTCCGACATGTCGGGGGCCGGTCTGCTCGATCTTGCCGCGCGCCGCTACGACAAGGCATTGATGGAAGCCTATGGACTGGACGATTGCATGGACCTCTTGCCGCCGCTCATCGAAAGCGCCGACATTGCCGGCACGGTAACGGAAGAGGTGGCGACGCAAACCGGGCTCGCCGCCGGTACGCCCGTGGTCGGTGGGCTGTTCGACGTCGTCGCCTCGGCGCTCGGCTCGGGCGTTTCGCGCACCGGCAGCGCCTCGATCATTGCCGGCACCTGGAGCATCAACCAGGTCGTTATAGACAGTCCCGACCTCGACGGGCCGGTCTTCATGTCCTCGACTTTCGACCACAGCCGCTACATGGCGATGGAGAACAGCGCCACCTCGGCTGCCAATCTCGAATGGCTGGTGCGGGAGTTCTTCGAAGGCAAGCATGCTGAAGGCGTTTCGCCCTTCGATGCCTGCTGCGCGCTGGCCGGGGCAATGGAGCCCGCGGCCGACGACCCGCTCTACCATCCATATCTCTATGGCGCCCAGCAGGACGGCCACGCACGCGCCGGCTTCTACGGCATTGCCGGTTGGCACACCAAGGGGCATCTCGTTCGCGCGCTTCTCGAGGGTGTCGCCTTCGGTCATCGCCAACATATCGAGACGATCCGAAAGGCCGGGGCGGTCTTCAACGAGGCCGTGCTCTCCGGTGGCGGCTCGCGCAGCCTGATCTGGCCGCAGATCTTTGCCGATGTGCTCGGCGTACCCGTCACTGTCGCCCGATCGCGCGAAACCGGTGCACTAGGGGCGGCGATTGCGGCTGGAACCGGCGTTGGCGTCTTCGCGGATTTCGGCGCTGGTGCTGCGGCCATGGTCCGGACCGAGCGGCATTATCGCCCGGATGTTTCGCTTGAGGCGCATTATGCGCGGCGCTACGCTCTCTATCAGGATATCGCCGAAGCGATGGCACCGCTCTGGCGGCGTCTGACGGCGGTCCCGCCGGTGGCAGCGGGGGCGGCGGCGTGAATATGCGTGTGGATGATGCAGCCATTGATGCGGCCATTGATGCAGGAAGCTACGACTTCATCATCGTCGGCGCGGGATCGGCGGGATGCGTTCTGGCCAACCGGCTGTCGGCCGATCCGAAAACCCGCGTCCTGCTCCTTGAAGCCGGCGGCAGCGACCGGTACCATTGGGTGCATGTGCCGATCGGCTATCTCTACTGCATGGGCAATCCACGCACCGATTGGATGATGAGGACGGCGGCGGAAGCCGGACTGAACGGCCGGTCACTGCCCTATCCGCGTGGAAAAGTGCTGGGCGGCTGCTCGTCGATCAACGGCATGATCTACATGCGCGGCCAGGCGGCCGATTACGACGGCTGGCGGCAGGCGGGCAATTCCGGCTGGGGCTGGGACGACGTGCTACCCTATTTCCTGAAATCCGAGGACAACTATCGCGGCCAGTCGCCGATGCACGGGACAGGCGGCGAATGGCGGGTGGAAAAACAGCGGCTGTCCTGGCCGATCCTCGATGCCTTTCGCGATGCGGCCGAAGAACTCGGTATCCCGAAGACCGACGATTTCAACGATGGCGACAATGAGGGCTCAGGCTATTTCGAGGTCAACCAGCGCGGCGGCCTACGCTGGAACACGACCAAGGCCTTTCTGCGCCCGGCGATGAAGCGGCCCAATCTGCGTGTGCTGACCGGCGCCGAAACCGAGCGGCTGGAATTCGACGGCAAAATGGTGACCGGCGTGCGGTTCCGGCTGAACGGGCAGAACCATCTGGCTCGCGCCGGTCGCGAGGTCATCCTGTCTGCCGGTGCGATCAATTCACCGAAAATCCTGGAGCTTTCCGGGGTCGGTCGACGGGATGTGCTGTCCGCTGCCGGACTGGACGTCGTCCACGAACTTCCGGGTGTCGGCGAAAACCTGCAGGACCATCTGCAAATCCGTACAGTCTTCCGCATCGAGGGCGCAAAGACGCTGAACCAGCTCTATCACAACCTGTTCACCCGGGCAGGCATGGGGTTTGAATATATGCTGCGCCGGTCCGGTCCGCTGTCGATGGCGCCGAGCCAGCTCGGTATCTTTGCCAAGAGCGATCCGGCCGTTGCGACCGCCGATCTCGAATATCACGTGCAGCCCTTGAGCACAGACCGGCTCGGCGAGCCACTGCACAAATATCCCGCCGTCACCGTCTCCGTCTGCAATCTGCGGCCGGAGAGCCGGGGGACCGTGCATGTCGGCGGCCCGGACTTTTCCGTGGCGCCGGAAATCCGCCCGAATTATCTTTCGACCGTCGGCGACCGGATGGTTGCGACGAAATCGATCCGGCACGCCCGCCGGCTCATGGAGGCCGGTGCGATCGCCAAGTACCGGCCGCAGGAGATGCTGCCGGGCACGGAGTACCGGACTGATGAGGAACTGATCCGTCGCGTC
>NZ_VSZV01000094.1:0-4009 GCF_008919455.1 Rhizobium sp. PEPV16 | reverse complement strand
CGGATTCAAAACGATGAAGCGTCTCTACCGCGTCCCATCGCACGCGCGGCGCTCCGGGACGGTCAACTCCATCTCGCGCTGACAATCTGCCAGCAGATGTGGCGGAAAGCGCCTTAGCTCCCGGAGCGCATGCTCATGGTTGGCATCCCTGCGCCTCTGCGACTTGAATGCGGAAAGGGCCCGTACGATATTCCAGATGCTTGTTTGAGACATGTCGGGCCTCCTTTGCTGCATTTAGCTGCCGACACTCGAAATATGAGGGTCAATTGACATTCAATCAAACAAAATGATATGGGGTTATAAATCAGAAAAATTGAAAGATGCGACGATGAGCATTCCCTTTCGCCGTCCCATTCCGCTGCTTGACAACGAAGTGCTGCGTACCTTCGTGGCGATCGCCGAAACAGGCAATTTTTCGACCGCCGCAGAGGCTGTCTTCCGCACGCCGTCGGCAGTATCGATGCAGATCAAGAAGCTTGAAGAACAGCTTGGGGCGACGCTCTTTCTGCGCGACGCCCGCTCGGTATCGCTGACGCGCCACGGCGAGATGTTGCTGTCCTATGCCCGCAACATCCTGGCGCTGTCGAACGAGGCAGTGTCGCGCTTCATCATGCCGGAACTCAGCGGTGTCGTGCGGCTCGGCGCGCCGGAGGATATCGGCGAACGGCTGCTGCCGAGCATCTTGAAGAGTTTCGCCGAGAGCTATCCCGGCATCATGGTCGATGTGACCATCGACATGAGCATCGGGCTGAAGAAGCGTATGGAGGAGCAGCGGCTCGACCTGGCCTTGATCAACTGTGCGACACGGCCGTTCCCGACGGGCGGTGAGGTGGTGTTCCGAGAGCGGCTGGTCTGGGCCGGCGCCAAATGCGGTTCGGCGCATCGCCGCGACCCGCTGCCGATCTCGATCTGGGAAGATGGCTGCATCTGGCGCCAGGAAGCACTCTCCCAGCTCGAACGCAACAAGCGGCATTATCGCGTCGCCTATCTCAGTGGTCACACGATGGCGCAGCGCGCCGCCGTGCTTTCCGATCTCGCCATCGCGCCGTTGCCGCTGTCCTATGTCAACGAGGACATGGCGATCCTCGGGCCTCAGGAAGGGCTGCCGGAACTCGGCGCCTTCGATATCCGCCTGCTGACCGCCTCGCAGGTATCGGGGCCGATCGAGACGGTGGCCGACAGCATTCGCGGCGCCTTTGCCGAGAGAGCGAAGGCGGTCGCCGCCTAGCCGCATTTGCGCCGATCGAAAGTGACAGTGAACCTTTTGGTTTGTCGTGCGTTATCGGCGCGGACGGCAATTGTCGCCGTTCAGGGTTGATTTCAAACAAGGATATCCGAGATGACGACAACGGCCAAAATTGCCGCAGCCTTGATGGTTCTTCTTGCCCTTTCCTCCTGCGGCAATACGATCCGCGGCATAGGAAAGGATACGGCAAACACCGTGAACGCCACGCAGGATGCCGGCCGCTCAGTCGACCGCGCCGCGAAGAAGTGATGACGGTTCAGATTCCTTCCGGGGATTGCCTGATCAAATACTGACCGAGGGATCAGATGACCCGGTCCTGATCATCCTAACGGATGACCGGGGGATAGGCTTTTTCGAGGCCACCGGATCGGCTGAGGCCGGTCCGGAAGGCTTGGTAGGCGGGATGCTGGCCAGAGCGGGCGGTTTCCATCAGCCGGATCTGCAGCCGATCCGGCGCCTGTGCCCCGAGCCACATTCCCAGATTTTCAAGCTTCAGCGAGTTCAGGAAACGCGATCCGGCGGCAAGATCGAGATGACGGCGCAGGCCGTCGAGCAGGTTGTCGTCCTGGGCGGCGTTTTCCATGAGCAGCGCCAGGTAGGACTTGTCGGTCTCCGACAGGGCGGCGAGCTTTTCCGCAACGGTATCGCGGTCGGGAAAGGGAACATTGCCTGTCATCGAATCGTCCATGCTTGATCGTGTTTTGGCCGTTATAAGCTCGCCTTGACCTTCTCGGCTACATCAGCTGGCACCCATTTCGTCCACAGACTCTCGTAATTGCGAAGGAAATAGATCGCGGCATCCTCGTTGCTTTCGCGGTTTTCGTCCTGCCAGGCGAGCACCTGGTTGATCGTCGCATTGTCCCATTTGCGGGTCTTGAGATAGGCCGTGACAGGTCCGGCACGGCTGGCGAAGGACCTGGTCATCAGTGTGAAGGCGCGCGAGACCGGGTAGGAGTTGAGCTCGGGCCTGGCGCAGCCGGCAACCGCGGTACAGCGGTCCCATTCATTCTTGTTGTGGCCGACGCCGAAGCTCAGGCGCGTCATGTCGTATTTGCCGAGGATGGCGGTCGGCGCCCAGTAATAACCGAGCCAGCCGATCTTGTTGTCGAAGGCGCGGGCAATCGACGCATCGAGCCGTTCGGGACTGCCGGTCTCGACGAGTTCGAAGCCCTTCTTGTCGGCGGCAAGCGCCTTGAACAGGTTGGTGGTCGATATCTGGCAGCTCCAGTCGGCGGGGCAGTTGTAAACTGCGCCTTTTGACCGGTCGTCCTCGGCGGGGAAGAGTTCTGGATGTTTCAGCGCGTCCTCGACCGAGCGGATGTCGGGGTGGGCGTCGGCGATAAATTTCGGAATCCACCAACCCTCGACGGCGCCGTCGGCCAGGATTTCGGCCCCCTGTACCAGCCGGCCGGTGTTGACAGCCTGATCGAGCAGGGACCTGACGGAATTGATCCAGTATTCCGAGGCGATGTCGGGGATGCCTTTCTCATTCATCGAGGCGAAGGTCGGCAGGGTGTCGCCATCGACGATGGTGACGGAGCAGCCGTAGCCCTTTTCCAGGATGATCTTGTCGAAGCTCGCCGCAATGCCTGCCGAGGCCCATTTCATTTCGGCGATCGAAACGCTGCCGCATTCGGCGGCTTCGGCCGGCGCGACGGTAGAAAGAGCCGCGGCAAAGACGGCCGGAATCAGAAACGTCTTCATCGTCATTCCCCGAATTCTTCTTAGGCGGACGTGTAGCAGGCTCTGAAATTCACCGACAAATCTCTCCGGCACCCGAATGGAAAATGCCTGCCGGGGCGATACCGCAACAGGCTTTCCGGTTCATGGGCAAGCCATGTTCAACAATGGCGTGTTATGACGGAGCCTACGCGTTCGCTCGCAGAAATCAACCATCTTCTGCTCATGGTTGCGTGACTAAATTATTGAATTCGAAGAATTTATGTCAGCATTCCGAAATTGGCGCCCTCGGGCGAAAAGCACGCTCTTGGCGACAGGCTGCGGATCTTCGGCAGAAATTTTGGCCAGAATGTCAAAAAAGATCAAAATTAACATTTGCGTAAGCCTTCAATAACTCTCCGGTAAGAATGTGCCGTTATCAGTTGGGTCGTGGCAGCAATGACCGCCGCTTCTCCGGTTCAGGTAGTGCGTACCGGAGAAAGCGAGCTTCGCCGTGTAAGGGCGAAGACGCCAGAGTTTTTCGGCAAACCGCGCAGAGCCAAGGCCATGCGCGGTTTTCGCGTTTATGTAGGAACGTGACTGGGGCCAAGTCTTGCCCGGCCAAGTCTTGACCTGGGATTACCGCCCATTGTAGGCCTCGCCTGAACGAGAGGCGAATGCGGGCCACCATGGCAAGAGCGATCATGCTGCAGGGAACCGGCTCCGATGTCGGCAAGACGGTTCTGGTCGCAGGGCTCTGCCGGCTGGCGGCCAATCGCGGGCTGACGGTCCGGCCGTTCAAGCCGCAGAACATGTCGAACAATGCGGCGGTCGCCGATGACGGCGGCGAGATTGGCCGGGCGCAGTGGCTGCAGTCGCTGGCCGCGCGCACGCCATCCTCGGTCCACATGAACCCTGTGCTGCTCAAGCCGCAATCGGAAAATGGCAGCCAGATCATCGTCCAGGGCAGGGTGTTCGGACAGGCGAAGGGGCGCGACTACCAGCGGCTGAAGCCTGAGTTGCTCGGCGCCGTGCTCGAGAGTTTCGGAAAAGTGGCTGCGGGGGCCGACCTCGTTATCGTCGAGGGCGCCGGATCGCCGGCTG
>NZ_VSZV01000167.1:0-8702 GCF_008919455.1 Rhizobium sp. PEPV16 | reverse complement strand
TTTCTTCGAGGCTCGGAGCAATCATCTTGCACGGGCCGCACCATTCAGCCCAGAAATCGACGACGACGGGTACTGCGGATTCCAGAACTTCCGACTGGAAATTATTAATATCGACTTTCACGGTAGCCATGGGCTGCTCCTTTACCGGAATTGGATGTTGAACGGGCGTGTCGCAAAGCGGTCGGCCGAACGCATTGAGCTGAAATACGTTCTGCAGCGGCTCGACAAATACACCCTGGCGATCTCGTCTTTTGAAATGGCTTCTGCGGGTGCGGGCCATTGCGACAGTCCTTCTTTTGTGAGAGTGCCGAAGATGTACCGGACCCCCTCGTTCTCAATCGCCGAGACAAGGAGGTTGGCCTCTTGACTATGCGTATTCTCAAAGTGTGCATAAAGTGCCTCCTGACGGTTTCGCATATCTATAAAGTTATTATACCGTCATGGCGATATAGAACCGTTATTAATCAACTGTCAATAAGCTGCCATGCCAACAAACTTCCCGACTCGATGGGAAGGCCTTTCGTCCCTCATTGAATTTTCTCTTATTGAGGGCGCAGCGAGACAACTTCCTCAGCGATCCGCTCCGCGGTCCGGCGTGGGGTGTCTTCGACCGGAAGGAACGATCCCCCGGCGGGCAATTAGACGTCCTTGCCACAATCCTCCATGCTCTTGGCAAGCCACTCGGCCAGCTTCGCGTCATCGGGAGCGAAGAGGGCAGACTGATGCACGAAGCGCTCTTCCTTGAAGTGCTCGACAAGGGCAGCGCGGGTGTCCCTGACGCGCGGGCAGGGAACGACACTTGTGCCGCCGCAGCACGCTTCCAAAGCCGGGCGGGTGAGGCACGTGAGGAACTCCTCCTTGCCCATGTTCGGAAGATCTGCGTCGGCGCCGATGGCATCGCCGGCAATGCGGACAACGACGCCGCTGTCCGAACGATTGGTGCGCGCCGACAGGGCGTCGATCAGGGTCAACCTGGCCACGACACGAAGCGTGTCGATGTCGACCTCCAGCTTGCCGTTTTCGCCGATCAACTGGGCAGCGTGCCGGGCGAACCGCCTGGACCCATAGAGATGCCCGGAGGCTTCGGAGCCGGAGTCGACCGAGACGTTCTGTCCAGCAAACGCACGCACCAGCATTGCCATGAGCGTATCGTCCTCGATCGGGGCCCGTGCCAGCGCCTCGTGCAGCGCGTCGGTGCGGAAATCGCCGATCATGTCGATGCCGTTTCGGGTCACGTCCGGCCGGGTCTTGGCTGAAACGTCGATGGCAGCCTCGTTTCCGTCCTCGCCGCCGGGCGCGGTCGGATCGCCCTTGCCTTTCGCTTGTCTGGCTTCCGGCATCCGAAAATGGGCAGACTGCACCTTGCCCTCACGATCGAGAAACATGGCGATGCAATCGCCTTTGCCGGGCTTGCCGTACAGGTAACGCCACTTACCGCGGATCTTGACGTAGGTCTCGTCGATCCTGACCGAACCACAATGCGAGCGCCGAAACTAGCGCAGCCGCTTCTCGATCATCGGAGCATAGGCAAGTACCCAGCGGTTATCGTGCTGTGGTCCACTTCGAAGCCGCGCTCTTGGAACATCTCCTCAAGGCCTCGGTAGCTGAGCGGATAGCGCAGATACCAGGCCGCCGCCTGCACGATGAGCCATGCTCGAAATGCCGCCCTTTGAAATCATCTTTCGACCAGCGCTTCAGCTTCTCGGCAATGGTATTCAGAATCACAGGCTCGCTCCACAAATTCGAAGCGAGAATTTCTCCGGCGAGCGTCAACAGACGGTTAACTAAGAAAATTTGCGACAGGCCCGGTCATCGCCCTGGCCCCGAGGACGCTGGAACGGGACGAGCGATTTGCCTTTCCGTAGTGAGTTCCTGCTATGGAGCGGCGACGTTTGCTGTAGCTTCCGTCACACTATAGCCGTCTTGCTCAAGGGCGGCGGCGTACGCGACGGCATATGCCGCGATCTTATCCGCACAATCCATTCCATTGATAACTTGGCGAGCGTCGATGAAGTTGGTTGCCCGAAGATTAATGTAATCCGAGAGCTTCTTGCCGGTATACCAGCCTTCCTTCAAGCCCATGACAAGCACCTTCGCCGCAATTTCCGGTACCAGTGCTCTTCCTGGAACGGAAACGAGATCAATGCCGAGCTTGATGCTGGCCGCGCGGTAGTTTTTCTTGTGCGTGAGTTGGGCGTATCCTCTCCCAAACCAGCCTTTACGCCAATATGGGGAGGAGACCCAAGGCAGCCCGCCCTTTGCCCATGCGCTGTCAAGACGGGCAATCGCCTGAAAGTCAGATATCGCGAGAGTCTCGCGCACCGGCTTCATAAGGCATCTAGTTTCATGAAATGCTGTAGCCAACACGTAGGCGCATTGGTTGCGCTGTAATGTGTGCACCTTGCATTCCGAGATTAGAAGTCGGGTGTCCCCGCGGTCGAGGTCGCCGACGCCGCTTTTGGCGGCAAACGCCACGGCGACGCAAATTAAAATAATCAGGCATGCTGCAGCGAGTGTTCGGAGTATCGGCTCCGCTTCCCGTTCAGGGTGCCGCATGAGTGCGCCACCTACGTAGTCGAAGGCGTCTCGTGCGTATTCTACGTCTGATGACGGGCGGTACTTGCCATAGTAGTAGGCTATCTGCATCGCTTAACTCCGCAATATGCTGAGAACAAATCGACAGACGCCCCGCATAGGTGCGCAACTCAATTTTAATTTGTAAACAATAGGGTAGCGTACGTAACGGACCAAGGAGAGCAAAGTGACTCTTGCCGGGCGCCGCCTGTCAATCGTTGTACTTATGGGCTGTGGCCAAAGAAAAAGAGAACCCACGTCAACACTCCCAATGGAGAAAGAGAACGTTGGGAGCTATGAGCGCGCGAGAATGGCGAGCGCGAAGTTCGGATCGCCTCCTTTCCATGCTCCTTGAGCAGCCTCTGGACCTCGCGTATCGTCTCCTCCCGACTCGACCGCACGTTGATGAACTCGGGCATGTGGGAGATGTCCTCGCGGGCGATCACTCTGTTTTTGCCTGTTTGATCATCATGGAGCGCGAATTCGGATCACCTTTCCTGACTCATTCGAATTCGGCCCGCGACAGACTGGTTTGTTCGCTTTCGGGTTTGCGATGGAGCCGCAATTCCGCAAGAAGGCTCGACGTAACTTGATCGATGGGCCTCAGCCCATCAACGGTACGTAGGAGGCCGGCGGTGCGGTAGTAGTCCGCGAGCGGCTGCGTCTGAGTCCGGTAGGCTTCGAGCCTGACTTTCAGCGCCTCCGGATTGTCGTCGGCGCGCACCGGCAGGCCTGCGGCCTTGGCCTCGCGCGCCCGATAGATGATGCGGTCGAGGAGCACGGATTCGACGACCTTCAGTTCGAGCACCGCATCGAGCTCGATGCGCGCCTGTTCGAGCGCTTCGTCGAGGGCCCGCGCCTGTCCCAGCGTGCGGGGAAAGCCGTCGAGGATGAAGCCGGATGCAGCGCCCGGCTCGGCGATGCGTTCGAGGACGCAATTGACGACGATGTCGTCGCTAACCAATTCGCCCCGCGCTATGAAGTCGCGCGCAGCAAGGCCGACCGGCGAGCCCTTGGTGACCGCAGCGCGCAGCATATCTCCCGTCGACAGCTGCGGCACGCCCAGCCGCTCTGCCAGGCGCGTTGCCTGCGTTCCCTTGCCCGCCCCCGGCGGTCCAAGGATGATCAATCTCATCGTTCCCTCCTTCGTACATCTGGCCATTGTCTTTCCCTTGATCGCCCCGTCGGCCCCGATGAGGCGACACGCCGGAACCCACGTCTTCATCTTGTGCTCCCGTCAGCCAGCCTTCCGGTTCAGCCGGTTGTCTATCAGGTGGTCGACCACGGCGGGGTTAGAGAGCGTCGAGGTGTCACCGAACTCGGTGCATTTGTCCTCAGCGATCTTGCGCAGGATGTGGCGGATGATTTTCCCCGAGTTTGTTTTCGGCAGACCCACCGCGAACTGAACCTTGTCGATCGTGAAGATCGGGCCGATCGCCCTGCGAATCCAGGAAACGAGTTCATTGCGCAGCTCGTCAGAGGCAGCCTCGCCGTCGATAAGGACTACGTAAGCGTAGATGTCCAGCCCCTTGATCTCGTGCGGATAGCCGACCACCGCGGCTTCCGAAACGCTAGCGTGGGCGACTAGGGCGGACTCGAGTTCCGCCGTGCCGATGCGGTGGCCGGAGACGTTGATGACGTCGTCGACGCGGCCCGTGATCGAGTAATAGCCGTCTGCATCGCGCCGGGCGCCATCGCCGGTAAAATATTTGCCGGGATAGCGGTAGAAATATTCCTGCTCGAAGCGCTCGTGATCGCGGTAAAGCGTTCGCATCTGGCCCGGCCAGCTGTCGGCGATCACCAGGTTTCCGTGTGCAACGCCATCAAGCACGTCGCCCGCCTCATCGACCAGCTCAGGCTTGACGCCGAAGAAGGGGCCGCCGGCGGAGCCTGGCTTCAGGTCGGTGGCGCCGGGAAGCGGCGTAATCAGGATGCCGCCGGTCTCGGTCTGAAACCAGGTGTCGACGATCGGGCAGCGACCGCCGCCGACGACGCGGTGATACCATTCCCAGCTTTTCGGGTCGATCGGCTCGCCGACTGAACCGAGGAGGCGGAGCGAGGCGAGCGAATTCGATTTCACTGCGTCCTCACCCCGGCCCATCAAGGAGCGGATCGCCGTGGGGGCGGTGTAGAACAGGCTGACCTTGTGCTTGTCGATGACGTCCCAGTAGCGTGACGCGCTCGGATAGGTCGGTATACCTTCGAAGATCAGCGTCGTCGCACCGTTGGCGAGTGGCCCGTAGACAATGTAGCTGTGGCCGGTGATCCAGCTGATTTCGGCAGTGCACCAGTGGATGTCGCCGTCGTGGTAGTCGAAGACATATTGATGCGTCATGGCGGCATAGACGAGATAGCCGCCTGTGGTGTGCACCACCGCCTTCGGCTTGCTGGTGGAACCTGACGTAAAGAGGACGAACAGCGGGTCTTCCGCCTTCATCTCCTCTGGCGGGCATTGATCGGGGACGGTCTCGGCGAGATCGTCATAATAGTGGTCGCGGCCTTTCAGCATCCCAACGGGTGCGCCGGTGCGCTTGACCACGATTACGCTTGTCACCGCTCCTGGAATATTGTCCAGCGCAGCGTCCGTACAGGCCTTCAGCTCCAGCTTGCGCCCACCACGCAGGCCCTGGTCGGCGGTGACCACGACGGTGCTCGCCGCATCGGCGATGCGGCTTGCCAAGACTTTGGGGGGGCAATTGGTGGAGAGCGCCGAATGGATCGCGCCGATGCGCGCGCAGGCGAGCATCGCATAGGCCGCCTCTGGGATCATCGGCAGGTATAGGGTGACGACGTCGCCCTTCCGGACGCCCTGCGACTTCAGGACGTTCGCCCATTTCATGACATGGGCGTGCAGTTCGCGATAAGTGATGCGGGCGTCATCCTTCGGGTCGTCCCCCTCCCGGATGAAGGCGGTCTGGTCGCCCCGCTCGGGCAGATGCCTGTCGACGCAATTATAGCAGACATTGGTGGTGCCGTCCTCGAACCACTTGATCGAGACTTTACCCGGCTCGAACGAGGTGTTCTTGACCTTGGTATAGGGCTTGAACCAATGGATGCGTTTGCCGTGCTTGCCCCAGAACTTGTCCGGGTTGGCGATCGAGGCGGCATACATCGCCTCGTAGCGCTGCGCATCGATGAAAGCACGCTCGGCCCATTGCTTCGGAACTGGATAGACGCCTGCCGCCTGCTTGTTTCCGTTCATTGTCGTTGTCCCTCCTAGGACGCTCTTCGAAGCTCCACCATCACCTCGACGGGTGGAGGATTGTCATGCACGAATTATGCTTTCCGTTCGGCAGGTCCGGCCTCACGTATCCTTTCGGATTGTCGCGGCCTTGCGGAACTGCTCGAAATTCTCGGTCATGCGTTGGCGGGCGATGGCGAAGGCGTCTTCGCTGGCCTTGACCGCCATGCTGGTGATCTCGCGCGAGCCGTTCAGCGCCACCTCGTAAGCCTGTTTCGCCAGTTCGCCACGCTCCTTGGGGGCAAGGGCCGCATTCTCAAACATCATCAGGAGCTGTGAGGAAGCCGCGCGGAACAATTCCAGCTGCTTTTCGGCGACGCCGTAGGCGCCCTTGTTGGCAACCCGCGTGGCCTGCGCGACGGCCTCGATATTCCTGGCCTGTTCCCTAACAAGTGCTGCCGGATCGACGCCCGGCATGTTGAACTTGGCGAGCATCTCGTTGATCTGGTTGGTCAGCGTCTGGATATGCGGGGTCTGCGATGTAGGCATGACTGGTTTCTCCTCAAGCGATGGGGTTACGAGTGTTGGATGGAACTTGCGGGGCCCGTCGGGCGCGTAGCCGGCGGCTGCGTGTTGCGCTCTGCGTCGAACACCATGCGCTCGGAAAGAGCGCGATCCGTCAGCAGCTTGTGCAGATTCATCGGCCCGTCGACGAAGATCTCCGCCGCCATCTCGCGCGGCTTGCGGATGATCGGCAGGAACTTCATATAGCGGAGGATGTCGCGCTCGATATCGAATGCCGGTGCGACCTCGATTAGTTCCAGCCCCTCGGCGGTCAGCTTGAAGACGCAGCATTCGGTGACGTAGAGCACGGTCTGGTGCGCCTCGCGGGCATATTCGCCCGAAAAGGTGATCTGCTCGACCTCTTTGATGAACTTCGCCTGGCCGTCGTGGGTGAACTTGCCGCAGAAAACGAGGCGGGGGGTGTTCTGCGAGATGTTGATGAAGCCGCCGGCGCCGGCGAGTTTGTCACCGAACTGGCTGACATTGACATTGCCTTGAGCATCGACCTGCGCGAAGCCGAGACAGGCGAAGCTCAGCCCGCCGCCGTCGATGAGATCGAACATCTGGTTCTGGTCTATGATCGATTCGGGGTTAATGGCCGCGCCGAAATCCAGCCCGCTCTGTGGGGTGCCGCCGATGGTGCCGGATTCGGTGGTGAGCTTGACGAGGTCGATGATCTTCTCTTCCGCCGCGACCGCCGCAATCCCTTCCGGCATGCCGATGCCGAGATTGACGACATCGCCCATCCGCAGTTCGAAAGCGCTGCGCCGCGCGATGATCTTGCGCTCGTCCAGTTTCATGGAGGCAGCGCTGTCCGGCGGCGGACGGAAATCGCCGGAGAAGGCGCCGTTGTATTGGGTCGCATAGGTCTGCATGTGATCTTCCGGCGCGGCCACGACGACGTAGTCGACCAGGTGGCCGGGGATTTTGACATCGCGAGGGTTCAGCGAGTCGGCGGGGGCGATGCCCTCAACCTGCACGATGACGATACCCCCGCTGGCCTTGGCAGCCATGGCGAGGTGCAGATTGTCGAGCGTCGCGGCCTCCTTCTCCATCGTGACATTGCCGGATGGATCGGCCCGCGTGCCGCGCAGGATGGCGACGTCGATGGGGAAGGTCTTGTAGAAGAGCAACGGCTTGCCGTCGATCTCCCTCAGCACGATGAGATCGTCCGTCGTGTTGGAATTGAGCTTGCCGCCGCCGTTGCGCGGGTCGACGAAGGTCCGAAGCCCGACTTTCGAGATCAGCCAGGGCTTGCCCCTGGCGATCTCGGGGTAGAGATGGGACATGACCCCGAGCGGCAGATTATAGGCCTCGCACTTGCCGCTGAGCGCCAGTTGCGTCAGCTTCGGCACTAGCCCGTAATGCCCGCCGATGAGACGCCTCACCAGCCCGTCATGCGCCAGTCGGTTGAGGCCCTTGTCTTTGCCGTCGCCCGGTGCTGCGGCAAAGACGAGGGTGAGATTGCTTGGCTCGCCCGATTCGAGGAAACGCTTCTCAAGGGCGCAGATCACCGCCTCCGGCGTGCCAATGCCGACGAAGCCAGAAAAAGCGACTGTATCGCCCGGACCGATGATCGCGACGGCTTCGGCGGCGGAGACAATCTTGGTGGATTTGTCAATTCCGCCCTTTCCATAGAATGCGCTCTGATGCGGTGCTGCCATGCTCGGCGTTCCTTCATTTGTTCGAAGCAATGCGGTTAACCCCAACGCGGATGCGGTGGCCGTTCCGCTGCCTCGCAATAGCTCTCAAGATTCGTGCCAAGCCGGCCGACTGAGCTGACGAACAATTATTTGCGGCTGTTTCAGCTACGTGGGCGGAAAAATACTGGATTGGGCGGAGTGGAATGGGTGTCGCGAAGCCGACAAAGGTCACGACGATGTCGTAAGTTGAATGTGGAGATTCCGGTTGGTCGTCCGAGCTCGGGGTCATGGGCTGCTCACTCCCGCAAGCGCTTTGGCATAAATCGCCCCGGCCTGATCGTCGTCGAGCTCGCGCGGATTGTTGACCAGTAGACGCTCCTTTTGCTTCATCGCATCCTTGGCCAGCTTGGAAAGATCGCCTTCGCCGATTCCAACCGCCGATAGCGAGCCGGGCACTCCGCAGTCTCGGCAGATCGCCTCGATCTCGGCGATGAAGGCCGCAGCGTCAGCCGCATCGGACTGGCGGCGATAGCCGGGCTGGTTAACGTCGGAGAGCTCGGCATAGAGCGCTTCGGCCGCCGGCCGGTTGAATTCCAACACGTAGGGCAGGACCAGCGCAATGGAGAGGCCGTGCCCCACATCGAAGATCTCGCCGATCGGATAGGCGAGCGCGTGCACCGCGGCAACCGGCGAGTTGGCAAAGGCCATGCCGGCCAGCATGGAGCCGAGCAGCATTTCCG
>NZ_VSZV01000303.1:0-32810 GCF_008919455.1 Rhizobium sp. PEPV16 | reverse complement strand
AGGCGGTGCGCATCGGCGGTACGGTGCGCAACCTGCCGCCGGCCTCCGTCTACCGGATTTCGCGCCGCAAGCCGCTGGAACTGTCGCGGGAGCGCTTTAGCTATCGTGAAAGCGACACTGAGGTCGACGATATCGCGGCCTTTTCCAACGAAACGGCGGCTGAACGATGATGCCGGACAGGAATGGCTGAGACTAAGCGGACGGAGACGACGGAAGGCAGGCGGGAACGCAAGCGGCGGCAGACGCGCGAGCGCATCGAGCAGACGGCGATGACCCTCTTTCTGCAGCGCGGCTTCGAGGCCACGACGATCGAGGACATCACCGAGGCGGCCGATGTCTCCAAGCGCAGTTTCTTCGATTATTTCCCGTCCAAGGAAGAGGTTGTCTTCGCCTGGCAGGACGCCTTCGCCGATCGCCTGATGGCAGCAGTAGCGGCAAGGCCGGCGGCAGAATCCTCGGTCGCGGCGGTCGAGGCGGCAATCACCGCAACCGTCGTCGCCTCGGTTGACGAGCCTGGCCTGGCGCTTGGCGAACTCATCCACCGCACGCCGGTGCTGAAGGCCCGCGACCAGCTGAAATACGCCAAGCTCGAACAGAAGCTCGCCGAGGCGCTGCTGCTGCGCAAGCAAGGTGATCCGCTTGAGCGGCCCCGCATGCGCGTCCTTGCGGCCATCGTCATCGGTGCGCTGCGCGTCGGGGCTGAGCTCTGGCAGCAGCGCCCGCCAAGTGCTTCGCCGCAGGATTTCGCCCGGGAGATTTTCGCCGACCTTTGGAAGATGCTGGCGGAATTCGGCGACGAGGCCAAGACCAGGCGTTGACGCGAGGCCGCCTGCACCTCCGTGTGCACTTCCGACGAGATCAGCTCGATGTCGATGTTTCCGCTCCATCCCTGTGATCAGGCCCCTGTTATCGGAACCGGGCCGTCCTATATCTGCAAGCGTCGCAGCGGCCACATTCTGATGAACCCCGCTATGGGCGGATCATCACCATGGCGGGCATCGCTTTCGATCAGGGCAGACATTCGCGCTCGAAGGCATCTTAGAAAGCCTCGGCATCCGTGCCGCCGCTGTTCAACCGCCTCCGACCGTTCCACCGATTTCAATGATTGATTGATAAGAGAGGAAAGACCATGTCGAGTCACAACGCAGCCCAATACAACGCGGCAAAGTCAGGCACCTTCAAGATCGGCGGCGATATCGAGATCAACCGTCTCGGTTTCGGCGCCATGCGCGTCACCGGCAAGGGCATCTGGGGCGAGCCTTCCGATCATGCCGAATCCATCCGCACGCTGAAGCGCCTGCCGGAACTCGGAGTCAACTTCATCGATACGGCCGATTCCTACGGCCCCGATGTCTCCGAATGGCTGATCAAGGAAGCGCTGCATCCCTATGGCGGCAAGTCTGTCATCGCCACCAAGGGTGGCCTGACCCGCCACGGCCCCGATATCTGGCTGCCTCTGGGACGTCCGGAATATCTGACCCAGCAAGTGCATAAGAGCCTGCGCAATCTTGGCGTCGAGCAGATCGATCTCTGGCAGCTGCATCGGATCGATCCGAAGGTGCCGGCCAAGGAACAATTCGATGCGATCAAATCGCTGCTCGATACCGGCCTCATCCGCCATGCGGGTCTGAGCGAAGTATCCGTTGCCGATATCGAGGCCGCCTCGAAGCATTTCAAGGTCGCGACCGTCCAGAACCGCTACAATCTCGTCGACCGCACCAGCGAGGACGTGCTCGATTATTGCGCCAAGCACAATATCGGCTTCATCCCGTGGTATCCGCTGGCAGCCGGCGACCTCGCCAAACCCGGCTCGCTGCTCGATACCATCGCCAAAAAGCACAATGCAGCACCCAGCCAGATCGCACTCGCCTGGGTGCTCAAGCGCAGCCCGGTCATGCTGCCGATCCCCGGCACCTCCAAGGTCAAGCATCTCGAGGAAAACGTCGCCGCCGTCGACATCACCCTCTCGAACGAAGAATTCTCCGCCCTCGACGCCGAGGGCAGCAAGGTGTTCAAGGCTGCTTGATTTGCTGTGAACGCTGCCGCTGACCGGGGTCGAGCCGCTTGTCTCGCCCCCGTCCTCGGGACCCCCGTGAAAACAGGACGAGGGGACGTGCCATGCGAGAGGTGGCGAGGAATGGAAAGGTTGCGGCATATCCTCTTCTCCCCTTGGGGAGAAGGTGCCGGCAGGCGGATGAGGGGGCCACACGGCACGTCCTCCCGTATTAACCTATCCCGCAACCCCGACGATAACACCGTGCCCCGCCCTGAACACGATCGAGACAATGCCGGCACGGTGGAAGCCCGTATGAGCGTTGTTGGAAAGACCGGCATCGCCGGCCCCCTCATCCGACCCTTCGGGCCACCTTCTCCCCGAGGGGAGAAGAGGGAATCGAGAGGTCACGGCATGTCCGGAGCAGAGAGGCCGCAATTTTCGGCATAATTTTGACCATCCGGTCAAACATGCTGCAAAATGAGGCGGTGGTGTGCCGTTTTGGAGGCAAGCATTGCGCTCAGCGCATTGCTGCATTGCGGTATTTTCGCTATTCCGAATCAAAAGAATTGGCTATTACTATCTTCGTAAGCAGCGCACTCCTCCTCCCAGCGCTCTTACATCGGACTGACAACACTCCTCCTCCCAGTTGTCAGTCAGGATCAAGAGCCCGGCGCACCTCCTCCCGCGTCGGGCTTTTTTCTTTTCCCCAATTTCTCCAAGTCGAAAGCGATCAATTGCCGATCCGGGCAACGCCGGTTTTGCCGTTGTCCCGTGTCCATTTAATCGTGTTGGCGCCGGCGCGTTCGAGTTCGAAGCACATCGGCTTGCCCTTGTTCCAGCTCTGGAATTTCTGGCAGAGGCGGTTGGCGTCGATCCACCATTGGCCGGTATCGCTGGGTTTGACATAGCGGCCAAGGCCGATCGCCTGGCCGTTGCCGTCGACCTTGCCGGACGAGCGGAAAATCAGCGGCAGTTCACCGCCGAGCGGTGTGGAGAGGTAGACCGTCTTGCCGATGATGTCGCGGCGGATATCGGCCTCGCCGAGCGTCTCCGTCGAGCCGAGCGAAGGCATCAGCATCAATGTCGATAAACATGTGATCCCGAGCAATTTCATCACCGTGATCCATCGATTGAACCTGATCGGGCAAAACGCCGGGGATAGCCGAAAAGTTTCAGGCGTAATTCCAGCAAAGGCGCGCAGTGGTTTTCGCAAGGGATTGCTCTTGTCCATCTCCCGCGGTTTGACTCGGCAAGCCTCGTCGGACTATTTGAACGGGCGCCGCCTGTCCGGTGCGTGAACCGATTGGAGTTGGTCATGATCGGCAAAAGACGCGGCTTGCCCGCGGCTCTGACAGGTCTTCTGATTGCAACGATGGCGCTCGCCGGCTGCGGCGGCAGGCCGGTCGGTGTCATGCAGGCGGCCGGCACCGTGCCGGCCGGCACGTCGAAGGTCGACCTGCTCGTCGCGACGACGCGCGCCGCCGATGACAATCCCGCCGTGCTTTTCTCCGGCGAGCGCGGCACCGGGCTCGCCGTCAATGCCGTCGAGGTCTCGATCCCGCCGGAAGCCAATCGCAAGGCCGGCCAGGTGCAATGGCCAAGCCGCCTGCCGGCCGATCCGTTGCGGAATTTCGTCACCGTTTCGGTCGATCCCCTGGAAGGCGAGCGGGCCGGCGAGACCTGGCTGAAGACCCATATGCCGAAGAGCCGCCGCGTGCTGGTCTTCGTCCACGGCTTCAACAACCGTTATGAGGATGCCGTCTACCGCTTCGCGCAGATCGTTCATGATTCGCATGCCGACGTCGCCCCCGTCGTTTTCACCTGGCCGTCGCGCGGCAGCATCTTCGATTATAATTACGACAAGGAAAGCACCAACTATTCCCGCGACGCGCTGGAGGAGCTGCTGACCCGCACCGCCGCCAATCCGGCTGTCAGCGACATCACCATCATGGCCCATTCGATGGGCACGTGGCTGACGGTCGAAGCGCTCAGGCAGATGGCGATCCGCAATGGCCACGTCGCTCCGAAGATCAACAATGTCATCCTTGCCTCGCCGGATCTCGATGTCGATGTCTTCGGCCGCCAGTTCGCAAGCCTCGGCAAGGAAAGGCCGCACTTCACCATCTTCGTCTCGCAGGACGATCGCGCTTTGGCGCTGTCGCGGCGCATCTCGGGCAATGTCGACCGGCTCGGCCAGATCGATCCCTCCGTCGAACCCTACCGCAGCAAGCTCGAGGCGGCCGGCATCACCGTGCTCGACCTCACCAAGCTCAAGGGCGGCGACCGGCTGAACCACGGCAAGTTCGCCGAAAGCCCCGAGGTGGTAAAGCTGATCGGCGACCGGCTGATTGCCGGCCAGACGATCACCGATTCCAATGTCGGCCTCGGCGAGGCCGTCGGCGCCGTGGCGATGGGCGCTGCCCAGACCGCCGGAAGTGCTGTCAGTGTTGCCGTCAGCACGCCGATTGCGATCTTCGATCCGCGCACCCGGCGCAACTACGACGCCCAGCTGAAGCGTCTCGGCCAGTCGATGAACAACACCGTCGGTTCGGTCGGCGACAGCGTCGGCGCCGGCCTGCCGGAAAGCCAGTAAAAATTCCACAGAGCAATTCAAGCAAAGCGCACAGCGGTTTTGCTTTCGGAATCGCGAATTTCCGTGATTCGGAAAAAACGGAAATTCTCTAGGCATCGCATCTTGATGTGATATATCAGATTCACGACGGCACTTCTGTCTGCCGTGCGATGGATTGATGGCATGGCGGATGAGACGAAGAAGAGTGTGGCGGTCGTCGGCGCAGGCGTGATCGGCGCCTCGATCGCCTTCGAGCTGCAGCGGCGCGGCCTTGAAGTGACGCTGATCGACAAGGGCGAGCCCGGCCGCGGCACCTCTTTCGGCAATATGGCGAGCATCGCGCTTGATTTTGCCGCCGGTTCCGGCCCTTCGACCTGGAAGAAGATCCCCGGCTGGCTGCTCGATCCCGAAGGCCCGGTCTGGCTGCGGCCTTCCTATGCCGCCAGGATGCTGCCCTGGTTCCTCCGCTTCCTCGCCGCCGGCCGGCCCTCGCGTCTCCGAGAGATCGAGGATGCCGGCATGAGCCTGTCGAACCGCGCGCTCGGCGATTTCAGAGAGATGCTGGAGGCGATCGGCGCACCCGACTTGATGACCGAGGAGGGCTGTCTCGCGATCTACGAGACGGAGGCGGAATTTGCCGCCGATCGCGGCCATCTCGCCATGATGCAGCGCTACGGCCTCGAATTCGAGGTTTTGAGCAACGGCGCCATCCAATATTACGAACCCACACTTTCGCCGGCGATTGCCAAAGCCGTGCTGCTCCCCGACAACAAATCGATCCGCGACCCCTACAAGCTGGTGGTGAAACTCACCGACGCCGCAAAGGCTGCAGGCACGACCTTCGTCTCCGGCACTGTGCGGAATATCGAGCGCCGGGGCGATGGCACCGCCGTCGTTCTCCTCGAGGATGGCAGACGGATCGAGGCGGGTTCGGTCGTGCTCGCCGCCGGCGTCCACACCCGTTTCCTTGCCGAAAAGCTCGGCGAGCCGATCCCGCTCGAAACCGAGCGCGGCTATCACACGCAGATCATGAAGCCCGGCATATCCATGCGCTATTCAGTGATCTGGCCGCATCGCGCTTTCATGGTGACGCCGACGGCGGGCGGCATCCGTGTCGGCGGCAATGTCGAGCTCGCCGGTCTCGATGCCGCGCCCGATTTCCGCCGTCCGCGGGTGCTGGTGCGCCATGCCCAGCGCGCGCTGCCCGGCCTGAAGGTCGAGGAGACGACGGAATGGATGGGGCATCGTCCGGCGCTGCCCGATACGATCCCGATCATCTCGCCCTCGTCGAAAATGCCGGGCGTTTTTTATGCGACCGGCCACGGCCATCTCGGCCTGACCTTTTCGGCAACGACAGCGCTGGTGATCGCCGATATGGTGACTGGGCTCAACCCATCCGTCGACATGACCCCGTTCCGCATAGACCGTTATTAGGAGGCCCCGATGTCCGAAACCACCAAACCCGTAGCGCTGATCACCGGCGGCGGCCGCGGCATGGGCGAGGCAATCGCCCGCGAGCTCTCCGCGCAGGGTTATCAGCTGGCGCTGATGTCGCCGTCGGAAAGCTGTGAGAAGCTGGCGGTCGAACTTGGCGGCGTCGCCTCGCGCGGCGTGGCCGAAAAGGCCGAGGATCTCAAGGCGATCTTCGACCTGACGATGAAGACCTATGGCCGCATCGACGCCGTCGTCAACTTGAGCGGCCATCCGCCGAAGGGCGACCTGCTCGATATTTCGGACGAGAACTGGACGCTCGGATCCGACATGATGATCCTGTCGCTGGTGCGCATGGCCCGCCTGGTGACGCCGGTCATGCTGGAGCAGGGCAAGGGCGCCTTCGTCAACATCACCACCTTCGCCGCCTATGAGCCCTCGCTGGTCTTCCCGGTTTCCTGCACCTACCGCGCCGCTGCCGGCGCCTTCACCAAGCTTTATTCCGATCGTTATGCGGCCGACAATATCCGCATGAACTGCATTCTGCCGGGTTATATCGATAGCCTCAACCACAAGCCGGAAACGGCCGAGAAAGTCCCGATGAAGCGCATCGGCCATGTGGAGGAGATCGCCAAGACCGCGGCCTTCCTGCTCTCCGACGGCGCGGGCTATATCACCGGCCAGAATATCCGCGTCGATGGCGGCGTCACCCGTCACGTCTGATCTGGAGTTTTCGATATGAGATGGAAGCGCACGATCCAGCTGCTGGATGTCCACGCCGAAGGTGAGATCGGCCGCGTCGCGATCGGCGGCGTGCCGAAGATCCCCGGCGATACCATTGCCGCCCAGCTGCATTGGCTGAACACCGATCCGAAGGGCGACGAACTGCGCCGCTTCCTTTGCCTGGAGCCGCGCGGCGCGCCCATCGGCTCGGTCAACCTGCTGCTGCCGGCACGGCACCCGGAGGCCGACGCCGCCTTCATCATCCTGCAGCCCGACCAGGCGCATGCGAGTTCCGGCTCGAACTCGATCTGCGTCACCACGGCACTGCTCGAATCCGGCATCGTCGAAATGAAGGAGCCAGAGACGATCGTGACGCTCGAAACCGCGGCCGGCCTCGTCAAGGCGACGGCGACCTGCCGCGACGGACGCTGCGAGAAGGTCAGGCTCACCATGGTGCCCTCCTTCGTGCATGAGCTCGATGTCGGGATCGACACGCCGCATTGGGGAAGGATCAAGGCCGATATCTGCTATGGCGGCATCTTCTATGCGCTTGTTGATGTCGGTCAGATCGGTCTGACGATCGAGAAGGCCAATGCCGCCGGCCTCGTCCAGGCCGGCATGATCCTCAAGGAGCTGATCAATCGCGACATCAAGGTCGTCCATCCCGAGATCCCGGCGATCTCGGGCGTCGCCTATGTCATGTTCCGCGATACCGAAGCCGACGGCACGGTGCGCACCTGCACCACCATGTGGCCGGGCCGGGCCGACCGCTCACCCTGCGGTACCGGCAACTCCGCCAATCTCGCCACGCTCTACGCCCGCGGCAAGGCGAAGGTAGGCGACGTCTTCACCTCGAAATCGATCATCGGCTCCGAATTCGAAGTCGGCCTCCAGGCAGTGACCGAAGTGGCCGGCCGCCCCGCCGTCATCCCCACCATCACCGGCCGCGGCTTCACCTTCGGCCTGACCCAGGTAGCGCTCGACCCCTTTGATCCGCATCCGAACGGTTTTGCGCTGACGGACGTCTGGGGACCATCGGCGGGAGATATCTGAGCGTTCAGCACAGTGTGAGCGATCTTCTATAGCGCACAAAAACACCCGGCGCAGGCCGCAAGATCAACTGGTCCACAGTGACCACGTCGGCCGCGTTGACAAGATGGCTAATTGCGTTGAATCGTGTCCTCGATGTTTCACTGATAGGTACGCGATAGAACCATGCAGGTATCAAGTCCCCAAGAGACCTACCCCCAGATAGGAACCGTTGCCAATCCTGCAGTCCTGTACGACGGGAACGACGCTTTCGTGTGCTATGAAGCCTCTGCGCGCGAGGGAGGCTACAATGTCATGCTCAAATTCGGTGAGGTTATCGATTTCCGAATAACCCCCATGAACGTTCACGGCCTGAGAGAGTGCAGGTACCCGGTCAATCCGTGGGCTTTCAATGAGATTATTGGCGGAGAGGAGACAGCTAAATGGAAAGCCCTAAATCCACGGCTTTGGCTTATATCTTTCAATGATGTGATGATCGAAGTTCTCTTCGAGACGGTGTCTCTCATCAGCCGGGACGCAGAAGGCGGCCCACAACATAAAACGCTGATTGGCGCCCTGCGAAATCCGACCGCGTCGCATTCCAGTTGCGTCTTACCAAGCTTCCGCGACTGACTGGCCAAAGGTGACGCAGGAGCATCCGCGTAACGATATTCGAAACGCGATCAACCTTGCCTGCGTTCAGCCTCCCCGGTTCGAGTGTCCCAACCCAGTATGGCCAGCTCGGCCACTGCCTCCAGTTCGCTGCGGGTCGCTCCGTCGCGGGCCAGGATCGACATGCCGTTCTGAACGGTCTGGACGAAGCGGGCAAGCGCGTGGACGTCGGTCGAGGCTGGAATTTCGCCTTCTGATATCGCCTGGTTCAGGCGCGCCTTTAAGCGGTCGAGCGTGATGGCGCGGGCGGTTCGCACGAGTTCGCCGAGTTCCACGTGGCCTTCGCTACCGACCGAGGAAAGTGTCACCATGCAGCCGCGGGGAATATCCGCGACACAGCCGGTCAGGGCAGCGGCCGAATCCATCAGCAACGACATCACCGCTTCACGCGCCGTGCCCGCGGAAAAGAAGCCTGCCCAGACAAACGCCTCGTTGTTGTCGCGATAGTGGCGCAGCGCCTCGGCATAGAGCGCCTCCTTCGAACCGAATGCCGCGTAAAGGCTCGGCGATCCGATCCCCATCGCCTCGGTGAGATCGGCGATCGAGGTCGCCTCGAAGCCCTTGATCCAGAACAGCCGGGTCGCTTGCGCCAAGGCTGCTTCCCGGTCGAACGCCCGCGGCCGCCCGCGACTGCGGGCAGGGGTTTCGTTGACGTTCGACATCTCATCCGATTTTTGCATCGATCATTATATAAACCCATTGACACTCCATCGCAACGTGCCTAGCTATTTATGTGTCGATCACTACAGAAAGAGAAGATCATGACAGAACTGGCTGGAAAGCGTGCCCTCGTCACCGGTGGCTCGCGTGGCATTGGCGCCGCCATCGCATTGGCGCTTGCCGACAAAGGCGCTGACGTCGCCATCACCTATGAGCGTTCGGCCGATCGCGCCGCCGAAGTCGTGCAAGCGATCGAGCGCAAGGGCCGCAAAGCGCTTGCCATCCAGGCCGACAGCGCCGATCCGGCAGCCGTGAAGCGCTCGGTCGACGAGGCGGCCCAGGCACTCAGCGGTCTCGACATTCTCGTCAACAATGCCGCAATCGCGCTTTACGGTGCGATCGCCGACGTCAGCGTCGAGCAGATCGATGCGCTGCTGGATGTCAATGTGCGGTCGCCTCTGCTCGCTTCGCAGGCTGCCATTCCCTATCTGCAGGCCGGGGGGCGCGTCATCACGATCGGCTCGGTCGGCGCTGAACGTATCGTCGGCGATACCGGCACGGTCTATTTCATGACGAAATCCGCGCTCCACTCGTTTACCCGCGGCCTCGCACGGGAACTCGGATCTCGTGATATCACCGTAAACCTGGTCCAGCCGGGTTCGACCGACACCGATATGAATCCCGCCAATGGCGACTTCGCCGACTTCCAGCGTGCCCTGATTCCACTTGGCCGTTACGGCGAACCGGAAGATGTGGCCGCCGCTGTGACTTTCCTCGCAAGCCCTGCTGCAAGGCACATCACCGGAACCATCCTCACGGTGGATGGCGGCTTGAATACCTGAATTGGAGTCTGTTGCCTCCGGCGCCCTGCAAAAGAGGGGCGTCGACAGATGTCGGTCCCTCTTTTCGCCCCGATGGGGAGCGCCGGGCGTGGGCATCAGCTAGACGGAGTGACAGCCGGGAGCGTATCGGCGAGCCTGTGGCCGGGCGTGGCGGTCGCGTGCAATGCGCGCTCCGCGTAGCTGTGTAGCAGCGCGGGATCGTCGATCACATGTGCAGGAACGGCGTAGTAGCGGCGAACCGTCACCTCCCGGCCGGCAGCGCTGTAGCTGAACGGTTCGCACCCATCTGCCTCGAACTCCGCGCGCATCGCTGCGTCGACGCGGAGATACAAAGTGCCCTTCATGACGAACCCGAACTGCGCGCCGTTTCGGACCAGGGCGGAGCCGCCGAAGAAGCGCCTGATATCGATGCAGCCGGCTGGGGCGATCTGGCTCGCAAAGTCGAGCGCCAGCTGGCGTGTCGCCCCGCTACTCATGGTACTGCTCCGCCAGAGGATCGAAGAAGCCGGTGATCGCGCCGAGCCGGCCATCGGCAATCACCCCGAAGCTCGTGCCCGTCTGCAAGACCCTCTCGTCTTTGTGGAGCAGTGCCCAGCGCGCCAGCGAACGGTCATTATGGTGGAGGACGCTCAATATCTTGAACCGGCCTTCCGGCATGCTCTCCTTGAAGCCGGCCATGTAAGCCGAGAGGCCGGCGCGCCCGGCGATCGTTCCATTCGGGTCGCAATAGGTCACATCGTCAGCGAGGCAAGCCAGCATTTCCGGCTCACGCGCGGAACCATCCAGCGACCAGATGGCCGCATATCGATTCCAGAGGGCCTCAGGTGTCATAACATCGCCTCCAATTGATTGAATTCGTCTTCTATCGCCTGCCGCAGGCCGGCCTTGCCGTCACCGCCGCGAATGAGCACGAGGAGGCCCTGATAGAAGGCCAGAAGGCGGGTGGCTGTCCTGTCCGCCTTGGCGCCATCGGCGTCCCGAACGAAGGTCGATGCCTCGGTCAGCCTTGAGCGGAATGTGGTGCGAAGGAGGCCGAGCGCCGCCTCGACACGGGGATGCCGATCGGCACCACCGCCAAATTCCACCGCCATATTGGTGATCAGGCAGCCGAGCGAGCCATCGTCGGGTTCATGCAGGAGCGACAGGAACAATTCGCGCAAGCCTTGAAGCCCGCTTCCCGGCGACGCAAACCGCTCGATCCGTCCCTCCAGCACCGTTCGGTTGTAATGCCCGAACGCGGCGTCGAAGAGGCCGGCCTTGTCGCCGAAAGCGTGATAGATGCTCCCGCCTTTGAGCCCGGTCGCCTCCTCAAGGTCCCGGATCGAGGCCCCTTGATAGCCGTGCTTGCGAAAGATGTGCGTCGCCCCCTTCAGCACCGCCTCCTCATCGAATTCCCGCGTTCGGCCCATCGTCACTCCGATTCTTTATCGACTGTTCTAGAATGATTGATAAAGAATAGAAACGCAACGGGCACCCGTGATTTTCGGCGAAAATTCTCGCCTGGACGACCTCGGTCATCCCAAGCGCGTGGGCAGCTGTCACTTAAGGTTTACGATGACGTTTCGGAGGTCGAACGGCCGGTCGGCCAGGTGGACAGCGCTTGTTTGCCGATGGCGTCAGGTCCTATGCGCTCGACGCCGACAAGGCCAAGCTGCTTTGGGCGAAAAGTGAGGAATTGATAGGCGCGAACACAGCCGCCATTTGAAGTCGGCAAGCTCGTGTCGGCTCTGATTCAGAGCCGACATACCGCGGCCCCATCAACCGCGTTGCAAAATTCTGGCGCTCACGTGGCCTGTGGCAAGCTTCTCGGCCGGCGCTGGCCTGCCAAGCAGATAACCTTGGCCGATGTCGCAACCCAGGTCCTGAAGCCGCTGAAGCTGGCTCTCCTCTTCGATACCCTCGGCGGTTATCGTCACGCCAAGTCCCACACCGAGAGCGATGATCGCCTTGATCACCTTGTCTTGCTTATCGTCGGTTTCGAATGAAGAGACGAAACTCCTGTCGATCTTGATCTTGTCGAACCGGTAGTTGGATAGCTGTGAGAGGCTGGAATAACCTGTTCCAAAGTCGTCGAGAGCAATCCCGACCCCGGCATTCACCAGATCATCGAGGACGATTCGTGCCGTAACGGCGTCCTGGATGATGGCGCTCTCCGTCACTTCTAGCTCGACCCGGTGCGCGGGCAGACCGACATCGCCCAATATCTTGAGAATTCTGAGCCCCAGTAACCGATCGCTCAGCTGGATCGGAGAAAGGTTGAATGACAGGACGAGCTCACTTGGCCAGGAAAGCGCATCGGTACAGGCGTGGCGAAGCAGTTGGTCGGTCAATTCGACGATCAGACCGGCTTCCTCCGCCACCGGAATGAAGTCGTTCGGTGGGATGAATTCGCCGGAGGCCGTCTTCCAGCGTGCCAGCGCCTCGAAGCCGATAATCCTATTCGTTTTCAGGTCCACGAGCGGTTGATAGTAGGGAACGATCTCGGCCTTCTTGATGGCTGCTCTCAGATCAGCTTCCAGCCGGATCCGCTTCGCCAACTCGTCCTGCATCGAAGGCACGAAGGGCTTCACCAGATTGCGCCCCTGCTTTTTGGCGACATACATCGCACAGTCGGAATGTCGAATGACTTGACCGAGGTCATCGCCGTTCTCCGGAAAAAGCGCGAAGCCGACACTGGCGCCGAGGTCAACGGCGACACCATTGAATGTGAACGGCTTGCCGATCACGGTCACTATGCGGTTCGCCAACGCGACAAGATCGGGATTTCCGGTGCGCCGCGCCAGAACAACGAATTCGTCTCCACCAAGGCGGAAAACGTGTTCACGGGGAAAGAGGGAAGAGAGCCGCTGAGCAACAGTCTTCAGCACCGCATCACCGTGATCGTGCCCCAGGAGGTCATTGACCTTCTTGAAGCCGTCGAGATCGATACTGAACACGGCGTAGGTTTCTTCCCTTTGATCGGTCATCGCCTGCGCGCATACGGAATCCAGAAACCTGCGGTTAGGCAGTTCGGTCAGCGTGTCGTGGCAGGCAATCCAGTCTACGTTCTTTTCGGCCTGCAGCCGGCGATTGACCTCCCTCGAAAGATCCCGGATTCTCAGCGCGGAATAAATGAGCCCGAGAAACCCGGAGATATTGAGGGCGAGGAGCGCGTGGTCCAGCGGATAGTCATGATGCTTCTCGATGAACCGATCCAGCCCTTCATGCCATTGGAGGAACCAAGATAGGCAGAAGAGAAGCAGAAAGACCGCGAGCCAGGCAACGATCTCCATCTGCGGTCTGGTTGGTTGGATGCGAGGCATATGGACAGGCTCCTGTTGTGTGAAGAGCCGTCATGGCCAGTTTGGTACGCTCGTATCACCGAATGCCGACGACAGATGGCGCAACTTCGCGGCATCGGCGGTCCCACGCCGTGATCGAAGACCGCCTCAATTCATTCGGGCGGAATAAGAGGGCCGGTATCGCAGTGGCTGATGAAGCCGCGCAGCACCGACAATCCCAAAGATCATCTGTGCGCTTGGTAGGTTAATGGTGGGTTGCCTTTACGAAGGCACGGGAGTTTCGCTGCGCACAATGGATATCTTTGCCGTAAATCGGATGAGGATTCGGTACCATGGTGTCTACCAGTCGCCGAACAAGACAGGAGCGCACTAAAGATGGACCGGATTATCAAGGCTAATTCGATTGGCGAAGCGAGATGAGTTGGGCGTTTGCCTCACCCAGGACGCCATTCGTCATTCGCAGGTAGAGTGCCGTGCCGGTCTGTTCGAAGAGCGGCTTGACGCCTTCAGCCAAATTGATCGCCTCTTCCAACATGGCGATCCTCTCGTTTTTCGTAACCGAAGGAAGCTCTGCCTTTGCATAGTGCTGCAGGGTCCGCGCAAGTTTCATATTCATATAGGCGGTAGCGTCTGGCAAATTGAGCTTTTCCGTTATCGCGTATGCGTCGCGGTGAAGTTTCAACGCTTTTTGGAAACCTGCTTCCTCTCGGTTCAGTTCGGCCAATAGCAGCGTGTCATCGCCCAGATTCGCCATGTTTTCCCAGCTCGGGCCGTCCTTGTCCAATTTCCTGGCTATTTCAAAGGTCAGACTATTGAATTTTACGGCCTTTTCAGCATCGGCGCCTTGCTGGCTATCCGATGCGATACGTCCATATGCTGCGCCAACCGTGCTATAGATGTATCGCAACGCACGTTCATCGGTGCTGTTTTCATATTTGCCCAGCCACTCCTCCAACGGCTTCACGCCACGCCTGGCGTGAGCGCTTCCGTTTCCTGGATTGAGTTCATTGGCATAACCCAGCGTTGCGGAAAAATCCTGAGCAAAATCAAGCTCCTTGCTCTTGCTTGGATCTTTGATCGCCCTGTATTCGCGTTCCAACAGTTCTGCAGAACGCACCAGCAAGGCCTCATCGGATTTCCAGCGCCCAAGCTCTTCCAGGGCCTTTGGCATTCCGCTTGGTACGAAGCTATCGCAGTCGCTCCGACCGGCAAGTGGGCACAGGGTCAGCAGAGCTTCACCGGCTTCAGCTTTCATGGCGGAGCGAAATAGGAAGGGCGGATTGTAACCAGCAAAGACACCGCTCGCATCGTTTGCGATCCAAAGGCTATCGAGAGCAGAGAAGGCCTCTTTTGCAGCATCCGGCGCAGCAGCATCCAGTGCGGCTCTCAGCATCGAAATCGCCAGGACAACGCGCTTGTTCCGATCGATTTCGTTGTCGGAAAGGGAATAAGTATATTCCTCGTCTCCGTCGCCAAGCATCGTGGCCAGCCAGATACGCTTTTGGCTTATCTCAACCGCGCTGCCCGTTGAAATGTCGTCGCATGCGTCCAGAAGCTCTTCTGCGGCCTCCGCATTGGATTTTGTCATTTCCCGTAGTTCGATGCAGAGATCGGTATCTCCGGCATAGGAGAATTTGTCCAGCAAGGGCGTCGCAATATGCACCTCGCGTCCCGAAGCATCCCTGTAGATCCTGGAAGGCGGCGTTTCGCGCGCCTGTGGGATGCCGTCTGGCTTGATAGGGGTAGACAATCGAGTTTCTGTCTTGAATGCCATGTAGGCGGCGGCGGCGAGCACGCAAGCTATCAGCAGGCGCTCTTTCATTTGACTTTCTCAAACCAGTTCGACGCAGAGAAATGATCGATCAATCGACGCTCCCGGATTCCACATGTTTTACGGCGTTGAGCGTCTGATACCCAACCGCTTCGCCAGGGTAGGGCGCATCTCAGAGCCGATCAACCCGCCAGCATGTTATCCCCCAGGCTGTAGCAGTGGCTTGCCTGATAGGCGTTCCGACCTCGGTTCATGTGCGTCACATTGAAAGTCCGAATGGCGCGCAAGATGCGGCGCTCCGCCAGGAATTTACGGATCGAGGCGGAGCCCCGCACAGTGATGCCGAAAATGTCGTCGCCGCGCGGAAAAAAGTAACCGACGTCTTCGGGCGTCGTGACGCAGCCCTCGAGAAAAGCCTCGTCCACATCGCCCTGCGTGGGTGAATGGTCCGTGGTGAAGTCAGAAAGATGCACCAGGAATCGTGCACGGAGGCCCTCGCCGTCGGCGTAGAGCGTGAAAAGCTCCATCCAGCTCGCATTGACGCGAACGAGCGGCTTGTCGGAGGTCGAGGGCAGGCACGAAACCGACCAGTAATGACGCTCGGTCTTGCGCGGGATGGGGATGCAGCTTTGCCCGTATACCCTGAGAATTTCCAGAACGTCTTGCGTCTGCGGGCGACGAAGCAGCTTTTCGAACCGTGCGACGTACTTGAACCGCTGTTCCAGGGACTCCAAGCGCTCTTCGGCGTCGATCAACTCCGCCTTGCCTTCTATCCAACCGCGCTGCTGCTCAGGATCCAGAAACTTGCGCAGACCGGTGGTACTGCGACGAGGAGTCGTGCTCATGTCAGGTGGCATGTGAGATCCGTGTCCTCATCGCTTCACCGGCCTAATCCCGCACGTGCCCATGCAGCCGCTCGACGTCCGCTCCTGGTGGTGAGGCGCCGTTCGCAGCACTTGGCTTAACGAGCGGTTTGCCGGCCCGGCGGACAGTACGCCAACGCACCGGCCGCACCATAACATCTATCGAACGAGTGACGAAAGACTCACCTTCAGCCGGTCCGAAAGCCAAAGCCTACCGACGACCAAACCGCTGCGCACTTGACGAGCGGCAGGCCTCCTTATGGTAAAGCTTCAGGCTTCTTCGGCGCCGATCCTGAATGGGTTTTGCCAACCGGTCGTTTTAAAATTCCGCCTCTCGCAGCAGCTCGTTCAGGCGGGTGGCCCATTCCTTGTTGCCATCCCTGAACGGACCAAGCGCATCGCCGGCGGATTCGGAAAGGTCGCTGGCAACCGCAGCAAAGCGGCGGGCCTGTTCACGATGTCCCGCGGCCATATGGCAGCACGCCTGAATGCGCAGAAGCGCCGGCCAGTCAGGCCGCGCCTTTAGCGCCGTACGTCCCGTTTCGAGTGCGCCCTCGACGTCGCCCGAAAAGAACAATGCAAGCATCAGGAGGCTGAACCAAACCCCATTCTGCGGGTCATGGGGGTTGAGTTCGAGGCCGCGAGCCAGGGGTTGCCGCGCGCCGGCCGCATCCCCCGAAAAGAGACGGGCCATGCCGAAGACGAGATACCCCAAGGCGAAACTCGAACCGAGTTCGATGGACCGTTCCGCTGCGAGGATCGCCTGGTCAGCCCTGCCTGTGTAGGCCGACACAATCGCCAGCGCATAGTGCGAGTACGGGTTCCGCGCATCGAGATAGATCGCTCGAAGGGCCGCATCCAATCCTTCCTTCCCGTCCGCGGCGGGGTTATCAGTCCAGCCGTAGCCAATGAGGCCCGCATTGACCCGCGCCCGCCAGATCTGCGCCTCTGGAAGCATGGGATCGAGCTCCGCAGCCTCGCGGAAGAATCGCCGTGCGACAAGGTGGGTGGGCTGCGTGACCTTGTGGAAATTGAATGTACCTTGCCTTACAAGGTTCCAGGCAGTGATGTTGCCGGTGTGCGGAGCTATCTGAAGCCCATGACGCAACAGCAGCTCGGGCTCCACCGCCGCTGCGATCCGCTCGGCGATGGCGTCTTGCACTGCAAATACCTCGGCCACCTGAAGGTCGTAATGTTCGGACCAGACGGTGGCGCCTTTCACTGCGTCGGCGAGGTGCACCGATATCCGGATTTGATCGCGGGTATACCGGATAGCTCCATCCACCAGAAAATCGACGCCAAGTTCGCGCGCGATAGATTGCGGATCCCTCGAGCCATCCTTCCTTGTGAAACTCGCCCCACGTGAGGCGACGCGGAACCATCTGAACCGAACGAGCGACATGATCAGGTCGTCGGTGATACCGTCGGCCAGATACTGTCTTTCTGCATCACCGCCGAGATTTTCGAATGGCAGTACCGCAATCGCCGGCATCGAACTGGTCTGCGCGTGCCATCCGCTTTCGGCTGCGTCGGTCCGGCTCTCCACCGGACCGGAAAATCTGTATCCGACCCGCGGGACCGTGACGATCCATTCGCTGCCGTCTGATGCAGGGCCGAGCAGCTTGCGAAGGGCGGCAATCTGAACGGAAAGATTGCTTTCCTCAACAGTCAATCCCGGCCAAACCGCATCCATCAGGGCCGACTTGGAGACGACACCTCCCTGTGCCGAAAGCAGAGCGGCAAGCAGGGAAGCACCTCGGGCGCCGATAGCGACAGGCCTGTTGTCGCGAAACAGGCATCCGTTCTCTGCAATGAACTCGAAGTGGCCGAAGGCAAGGTGCTGGGTGTTCATGGCCGGGAATGATACGCCGATTTCGCAACTTTTCGGAACTTTTCGGCCCCGCTTCAGGACTTGCGCCGGCTGAGCGCGCAGAGTCTGCTCCAGTGCAACGGCTGAAGTGGTAAGAGAGATGGAGAACGAAGCAACGCAACCGAAAAATCCTCATGGATTCACCGCGAAAGTCGTACGCGGGAGCGGCAGCCATGTCGCCGAGCAAGGGTCGGTCTATCGCTCGGGCGTCTCGGCACAAAGCGTCGGATCAAGCGTGCTGTGGCTGGGGATGATTTCGCTACCGGCAGGCAGACGAACCAAGGCCCATCGCCATGAGGGACACGAGACCGCCCTTCTGATGACTGCGGGCCAAGAAATCGAGATCTGGTCGGGGCCGGAGCTCGAGCAGTGCGAAATGGTTCGCGCCGGTGACTATCTGTTCATTCCGGCCGGCGTTCCCCACGTGGCCGTCAATCGCAGCACCGAAAGCGCCGAGTTCCTCGGTGCCCGCAACGACCCCGCAGCCAACGAGAGCGTCGTTCTGATGCCGGAGCTCGACAACATCGTACCTTAACCACACCGGGAGGTGCACCATGGCCATCATCGAACAACGTCTGGCCGAAATGGGTCTGGAATTGCCCGAACCGTTGAAAGTTCGCGAGGGGCTGCATGTGCCCTTCGCCTGGGTTCGGGTGCGCGGCACCCGCGCTTATATCTCGGGTCACGTCGCGTGCAACCGCGACGGGACATTGGCAGACCCCCTTGGCAAGGTCGGAGCGGATGTTTCGGCAGAGCAGGGTTACGCGTCAGCCCGGCTCGTTGCCCTGGCCCATCTCGCCAGTCTCAAACGTGCTGTCGGAGACCTTGATCGGGTCACGGCTTGGCTGCGCGTTTTCGCCATGGTGAATGTTGCTCCGGGTTTCGATGAGACGCCGCTGGTCACAAACGGCTATTCCGATCTGATACTGGAGCTGTACGGCCCCAACGTTGGCGCCCACGCCCGCTCGTCCATCGGCATGGCCATCCCTTTAAATGCGCCCGTAAACTGTGAAGCGGAAGTCGAAATAGACGGGTGACCGCCGGAACAGGATGATTTTAGGCCAGTTTGGCCTAAAATCATCCCGTTCTACGTCAGATCGTCAGAGCATGATGTCGTCCGATAACCGCTCACACTTTTCGGCATCCTGCTCTAGTAAACGAAGGGATCAACCTCGGCGTGGGCGTCCGCGTCCTTCGGATAGATCACGCCCTTGCGCAGGATGATATTGGCATAGAGCCGGGGCTCGCCGGTCTGGATCACTGCATGGGCAGTCTTCACCCGTCCATAGAAATCCTGGCCGATCAGCGGCACCACCTGCCGGTGCGGTTCGTGGCGGGCACAGCAGTCGATCATCTCCTCATGCACGGGGTCGAGCTTGTCGCGCTCGGCCTTGACGGTCGAGCGGAAGATCGCCTCCGCCACGAAATCGTCGATCGGCAGCACGCTGAGCACGGCGTTGAGAACCGGGATGAGGTGGTGGCCGTCGAGCCGGATCAGCCGGCGGGCATGTTCGACGCCCGGATAATTGCCGTCGACGATGGCGATCTCGTCGCCGTGGCCCATGGCGCGAAGCGTCAAAAGCAGCTCCGGGCTCAACAGCGGATCAAGTCCTTTCAGCATGGTCTACCTCCTTGAAGAGTACGTTCTGGTCGGTGAGGTAACGCGCAAAGATCGGCAGGCTGGCGCCGCCGATGGCGCGCGCCTGGGCGCCGACCGCGCCCTCGATGATTTCGGGCATGACGACGCCCTGCAGGTCGAGCTTGGCGGCTTCGTCGATGGTGGCCTGCACCACGCGGCTGCGCACCCAGCTGGGAAAGCCGCCATCGATCACAGCTGCGCTGAAATCGACGATCGAGGCGGCCGCGACGATCGCCTGCGCCAGCGCCTTGGCGCTATCCTGGATCCAGGCTTCCATCGGTTCGCCGAAATCCACCCAGTCGTCGGCCGAATACCAGAGCGGCTCGGGATCGATGCCGCGCTCGCGCAGCATGTTTTCGAGCACGAAGATCGAGGCGATTTCGAGCAGCTGCTTCGTCTCGCCGTTCTTGCCGCGCACGGGCAGCGGCCCGATCGCGCCTGCCGTGCCGGTGCGGCCGGAAAAGATCGCCGAATTGAGCACGATGCCGCCACCGATGAAGGAGCCGATGAAGAAATAGACGAAATCCGGGTAGGACGGTCCGACGCCGAAGACCAGTTCGGCGCCGCAGGCGCTGGTCGCATCATTCTGCATGAAGACCGGATGGGAGACGCGGGCGGCGATGTCGGCCTGCAGGTCGACGTCGCGCCAGACCTCCATGGCGCCGGCCGGCGCGCCCACCTCTTCGGCCCAGTTCCAGAGCTCGAAAGGCGCGGCGATGCCGAGGCCGGCGATACGGCCGCGCTGCTTGTCGTCGAGCCGGTCTTCCAGCTCCCGGATGCCCGAGGTGACGAAGGCGAGGATTTCATCCGGCAGCGGATAGGCATAGGTCTTATGCAGCTGCATGCGGATGCGGCCGACGAAATCCATCAGCACCAGATCGGCGCTGCGCCGGCCCATCTTCAGGCCGAAGGAATAGACGGCATCGGGATTGATATGCATCGGGATCGACGGCTGGCCGACACGGCCGCGCACCGGTTCCCCGCGCGACAGCAGCCCTTCCTTTTCCAGCACCCGCATGATGACGGAGACGGTCTGCGCCGACAGCCCGCTGCGGCGTGCGATATCGGCCTTCGACAGTGCGCCGTAGAGACGCACCAGCGACAGCACGAGCCGTTCGTTATAGGCTCGCACCCTGACCTGGTTCGCACCTCCGGCCGGATTCAGAATTGGTGGCGGGACCGGCGTGTGTTCCGGTCCATCCAAGGACGACATGGCCGCTCCTCCCGATTGTTGGCCTATGCCCGAATTCGATCGAGCATGCCACATCGAATTAATAATTCAATTGGATTTATTTATTGACAAGCCAATTTCTTTTCGCTCTTAATTGCCGTCGTCAAGGGCACGGGACCGCTGGGAGGCATTAGCGATCCACGGCGAAGTGTCATATCTTAAGCTTCCGGCCCCGCAGGGGCGGCGCCGGCAAACTCTGGGAGGAGTTCCATGAAGAAATCTGTTCTCGCTTTCGGCGCGCTCGCGCTTGGTGTCACCTTTTCCGCTCCTGTCATGGCGGCTGACGTTGCTGCCTGCCTCATCACCAAGACCGACACCAACCCCTTCTTCGTCAAGATGAAGGAAGGTGCGACGGCCAAGGCCAAGGAACTCGGCGTCTCGCTGAAGTCCTATGCCGGCAAGGTCGACGGTGACAGCGAAAGCCAGGTGGCCGCGATCGAAAGCTGCATTGCCGACGGCGCAAAGGGCATCCTGATTGCTGCTTCCGACACCAAGGGCATCGTGTCTTCGGTCAAGAAGGCCCGTGAAGCCGGCCTGCTGGTCATCGCTCTCGACACACCGCTCGAGCCGGCCGATGCCGCCGACGCCACCTTCGCCACCGACAACCTGCTCGCCGGCAAGCTGATCGGCCAGTGGGCCAAGGAAACGATGGGCGACAAGGCCAAGGATGCCAAGGTCGGCTTCCTCGACCTGACCCCGTCGCAGCCGACGGTCGACGTTCTGCGCGACCAGGGCTTCATGATGGGCTTCGGCATCGATCCGAAGGACCCGAACAAGATCGGCGACGAGGACGATGCTCGTATCGTCGGTCATGACGTGACCAACGGCAATGAAGAAGGCGGCCGCAAGGCCATGGAAAACCTTCTCCAGAAGGATCCGAGCATCAACGTCATCCACACGATCAACGAGCCGGCCGCTGTCGGCGCCTATCAGGCGCTGAAGGCCGTCGGCATGGAAAAGAACGTGCTGATCGTCTCGGTCGACGGCGGCTGCCCGGGCGTGAAGTCGGTCAAGGAAGGCGTCATCGGCGCCACCTCGCAGCAATACCCGCTGATGATGGCAGCCCTTGGCGTCGAAGCGATCAAGAAGTTCGCCGACAATGGTGAAAAGCCGAAGCCAACCGAAGGCAAGTCCTTCTACGACACCGGCGTCTCGCTCGTCACCGACAAGCCGGTTTCCGGCGTCAAGTCGATCGACACCAAGGAAGGCACGGACAAGTGCTGGGGCTGAGCCCTGATTGTTGAAAGCAGACCGGCCGGGGCTTGATCCCCGGCCGTTTTCGACGGACGATGTTCCGTCGCCTCACGAACCGGCTAATCAAAGACCGGATGGATATCGGTGACGGCCCCCGCGCGAGTTCGGCGCGCGGATGCGGAGGAGGAACCATGACCGGAACACAGGAATTCGAACGTGTCCTCGACGGCAGCGACAAGAGCGTTGCCTCCTTCGAGCACGAGAATGTCTCGCTGATCAAGCGCGCGCAGCATTTTCTCCACTCGACGCCGGCCGCCGTGCCGCTGATCGTGCTGGTGCTGGCGATTATCATCTTCGGGCTCACCATCGGCGGACGGTTCTTCTCGTCCTATACGCTGACGCTGATCCTGCAGCAGATCGCCATCGTCGGTATTCTCGGCGCCGCCCAGACGCTGGTCATCCTGACCGCCGGCATCGATCTTTCGATCGGCGTCATCATGGTGATCTCGGCGGTTATCATGGGCAATGTCGCCATCACTTACGGCATACCGACGCCGATTGCAGTGGTCGCCGGGCTTGTCGTCGGCGGCCTTTGCGGATTGCTGAACGGCTTCCTCGTCGCCTACATGAAGCTGCCGCCCTTCATCGTCACGCTCGGCACCTGGAATATCGTCATGGCGACGAATTTCATCTATTCCGCCAATGAGACGATCCGCGACACCGACGTCGACGAAAAGGCGCCGCTGCTGCATCTTTTCGCCGTGAGCTTCAAGCTCGGCAGCGCCGTGCTGACCCTCGGCGTCATCGCCATGGTGCTGCTCGTCCTGGTGCTCTGGTATGTCCTCAATCACACCGCCTGGGGCCGGCATGTCTATGCGGTCGGCGACGATCCGGAGGCGGCCAAGCTCTCCGGCATCCAGACCAAGAAGGTGCTGCTGACCGTTTACGCCATATCGGGGGTCATTGCCGGCTTGGCCGCCTGGGTCTCGATCGGCCGTAACGGCTCGATCTCGCCGTCCTCGGCCGTCACCGATTTTAACCTCCAGGCGATCACCGCGACGGTGATCGGCGGCATCTCGCTGTTCGGCGGTCGCGGCTCCATTCTCGGCACGCTCTTCGGTGCCATGATCGTCGGCGTCGTCTCGATGGGTCTCAACATGCTCGGCGCCGACCCGCAATGGAAAGTCCTTTTGACAGGCGTGCTGATCATCGCCGCCGTCGCCATCGATCAGTGGATCAGAAGGGTTTCGGTGTAATCATGGTTCGCGAACCCCTTCTCACCGCCCGCGGTCTCGTCAAGCGTTATGGACGCGTGACGGCGCTCGACAATGCCGATTTCGACCTCTATCCGGGTGAAATCCTCGCCGTCATCGGCGACAACGGTGCCGGCAAGTCCTCGCTCATCAAGGCGATATCGGGCGCCGTCACCCCGGACGAGGGGGTGATCACGCTGGAAGGCCGGCAGGTGCAGTTCCGCTCGCCGATGGAGGCGCGCGACGCCGGCATCGAGACCGTCTATCAGAACCTCGCTTTGTCGCCGGCGCTGTCGATCGCCGACAACATGTTCCTCGGCCGCGAGATCCGCAAACCGGGCGTGCTCGGTTCCATGTTCCGCATGCTCGACCGGCCGGCCATGGAAAAGCTGGCGCGCAACAAGCTGTCCGAACTCGGCCTGATGACCATCCAGAACATCAACCAGGCGGTGGAAACGCTCTCCGGCGGTCAGCGCCAGGGTGTCGCGGTCGCCCGTGCCGCCGCCTTCGGCTCGAAGGTCATCATCATGGACGAACCGACGGCAGCGCTCGGCGTCAAGGAAAGCCGCCGCGTGCTGGAACTGATCCTCGACGTGCGCGCCCGCGGCCTGCCGATCGTGCTGATCTCCCACAACATGCCGCATGTCTTCGAAGTCGCCGATCGGATCCATATCCACCGCCTCGGCCGGCGGCTGACGGTGATCGATCCGAAGGAATACACCATGTCCGACGCCGTCGCCTTCATGACCGGCGCCAAGGCGGTGCCGGCGGAGCCGGTCGCCGCATGAATGCACGCATCGATGAAATCGCCGGCGCAGTTCTTGACCGCGCCGGTCATTCCAAACGTTTTCTGGTCGCCATTGCCGGACCGCCGGGTGCCGGCAAATCGACCATGGCCGACAATCTGGCGGAAGCGCTGAAGGCCAAGGGCGAAAGCGCCGAAGTCCTGCCGATGGATGGCTTCCACATGGACAACGCCATCCTGATCGAACGCGGCCTGCTGGCGCGCAAGGGGATCCCGGAGACCTTCGATGTCCGAGGTTTCCTCGATATCATCCGCGCCGTCCGGTTGGCCGATCAGGAGGTTCTGGTGCCGGTCTTCGACCGCTCACGCGAACTCGCCATTGCGTCTGCCCGCCCTGTTTCCCCCGATCATCGCTTCATCATCGTCGAGGGGAATTATCTGCTCTTTTCGCTCGGCAAATGGGCCGAACTCGAAGGCGTCTTCGACTTTTCGATCATGCTGGCGCCGCCGATCGAGGTGCTGGAGGAGCGGCTCTGGGCACGCTGGCGCGGTTATAACCTGACCGAGGAGGCCGCCAGCGCCAAGGTCTACGGCAACGACCTGCCGAACGGCCGGCTGATCCTCGAAAACCGCCGCCCGGCCGATGTGACGCTGGAGATCGCGCTGGCGTGATGCGGCAGCGATTGTTTTCATGTAAAAGATAGTGCTATCGAGGCCGCAGACGCATCGCTTCGGAGGCCTGCCATGCAATCGATCACCATCCGCCGTCCTGATGACTGGCACCTGCATCTGCGCGACGGCGCCATGCTGGAGGGCGTGATCGCCGATACGAGCCGCACCTTCGCCCGCGCCATCATCATGCCCAATCTCGTGCCGCCGGTCGTCACGTCAGCCGACGCCAAGGCCTATCGCGAGCGCATCCTCAAGGCCTTGCCGGAAGGCCATCGCTTCGAGCCGCTGATGACGCTTTATCTGACCGAACATACCAGCCCCGATGACGTCGAGGAGGGGAAGAACAGCGGCCTCATCACCGCCGTCAAGCTTTATCCCGCCGGCGCCACGACCAATTCGCATGGCGGCGTCCGCGACATGGAAAAGGCCATGCCGGTGCTGGAGCGCATGGCAAAGATCGGCCTGCCGCTCTGCGTCCATGGCGAGGTGACGACGCCTGACGTCGATATCTTCGACCGGGAGGCCGTCTTCATCGACACCGTGCTCGATCCGCTGCGGCAGCGCCTGCCGGAGCTGAAGGTGACGATGGAGCATGTGACGACATCAGATGGCGTCGATTACATCAAGGCGACCAAGGGCAATCTCGCCGGCTCGATCACCACCCACCATCTGATCATCAACCGCAACGCCATCCTCGTCGGCGGCATCCGCCCGCATTATTATTGCCTGCCGGTCGCCAAGCGCGAAAACCACCGGCTGGCCTTGCGTGCGGCGACCGTCAGCGGCGACCCGCGCTTCTTCCTCGGCACGGATTCCGCCCCGCATGTCGATCCGCTGAAGGAATGCGCCTGCGGCTGCGCCGGCATCTACACCTCGGTCAATACGATGAGCTGCCTCGCCCATGTCTTCGAGGAGGAGGGCGCCCTCGAGCGGCTCGAAGCCTTCGTGTCGCTGAACGGCCCGGCCTGGTACGGGCTGCAGCCGAACGAGGAACGCATCACCCTGTCACGGCAGCCCGACCCGATCATCTTTCCCGCCAGGATAGAAACCGGCGCAGGCCCGGTGACGGTGTTCGATCCGATGTTTCCCCTGCATTGGCAGGTGGTTCAGCAGGCGTAAGCTCGCAGAATTCAATTTTAAATAGATTTTTCATCCTAAATCTCGGCGTAACGTTAAACGCGTAACATTTGTATTGTGCGGTGCATCATTTGTTAACGGATGCATAAGACATTCCTCAGCACCGACCCCATGAGCTGCCGACATCATCCGGCGCGGCTGCAGTCGCGGAGGCTGAAAAGCATGATGCTTGACTATAACTCCCTCTTGCTTGCGCTCGGCGTTTCGGCGGCCTGCCTTGCGGTGACGCTGATGGGCAGTTGGCTTGTCCGCCGGGCGGAAACCGTGCTGCTCACCGCCACCGTCGGCCTGGTCCTCGTCGTCAGCGGCATTTTTGTCTACAGCGCCTATGTGACGACACCTGAGAAGTGGTTCGGCGTCGGCAACTTCGTGCTGTTTCATGCCGGTTTCGCCACCATATGGGGTGCGGGCAGACAGTTTCTCACTGGCTACCTGTCCATCCGAGCCATTGCGATCCGCGCGCTCGCGGCGATGATCTTTTCCGTGGTGCCGATGTTATCGGGATATGACGGCCTGGCTTTCATCGCCGACAACCTCGCCATCGCTTTGCTGCTCTTCGCCACCGCGCGGCAATACTGGCTCGCTCGGGCGGAAGCGCCGGCGCCGATCCTCGGCATTACCGCGCTCTATACGCTGACGGCGATCTCTTTCGTGCTTTGCGCCGCCGTGCTGATAGCAGACGGTAAGCTGGTGCTGGGTCACGCCCCCAGCAACTGGGCCGAAGATCTGAGCCTTGCCGTCTGCATCGCCGGCATGACCGGGATCGGTGCGCTGTCGCTGGCGCTGCATCAATGGCGGCTTGCCGCCCGCCATCGTCTCGATGCAATCACCGATCCGCTGACCGGCCTGCTCAACCGCCGCGCCCTTTTCGATCAATACGGCACCCGCCCGATGGGAACGACCACCGCCGTCATTGTCTTCGATATCGACCATTTCAAATCGGTCAACGACCGCTTCGGCCATGCCGCCGGCGACCGCGTCATCAATGTCTTCGCCGGCGAACTTTCGGCCCATTGCCGCACCGGCGACACTGCTGCCCGGCTCGGCGGCGAGGAATTCGTACTGGTGCTGAAGGAGATCATGCCCGGCCGGGCAGAACTGACGGCCGAGCGCATCCGCCGGGCGTTCGAGATGCGCGAGATCCATATCGACGACGAGGTGCTGACATGCACGGTCAGCGTCGGCGTCGCCCCCGGCCGCTCGAAGAGCTTGGATTTCGACGCCATGCTGAGTGCTGCCGACAAGGCGCTCTACGTCGCCAAGCGCGCCGGCCGCAACCGGGTCGAGCTTGCCAGCTACCTCAAGGCGGTTCCCGTCGAGGCAACGCGCACCGCGTCTTGATTCCTGACTGAAACTCTCATATTATCGCGCTCGGCCGGATGCGGCCAGCCGCCCCGCGACGCTTCTGCGTTATGGTGAATGCATCCAGACAACATCCCTCACATCCCTTGCCGTTTGGCGATCGATGGCGAACGGGTCAGCAGACGCGGGCACTGATCTTCCTGTTTGCCGCCAACGGAAGGATGACATCATGCGCGATTTTCGCGATGCCAAGCTCATGGCAAAGACATTGCGGCAGGCCCTTGCCGACCGCGACATTTCGCTGACCCACAGCGAGACGCTTGAAATCGTCGCCCGGCAGTTCGGGCTCGATCAATGGAATATCCTCTCGGCCAAGATAGAGGAGGCGGGTGCCGCCCGCTCGGTCATCGGCATCGAGCCGCCAATGCCGATCTTCCGCATCTTCTCGGTCGAAAAGGCCATGGAGTTCTATTGCGGCTTCCTCGGCTTTCATCTCGATTGGGAGCACCGCTTCGGCGAAAACTTCCCGCTCTATTGCCAGGTCTCGCGCGACGGCATGGCGCTGCACCTGAGCGAACATTCCGGCGACGCCAGCCCCGGCGCCAAGGCCTTCGTCCGCGTCGCCAATGTGCGGGCTTATCACGCCGAACTCTCAGGCAAGGACTACCGCTACATGAAGCCGGGCGTCGAGGAAGCACCGTGGGGACTGGAGATGACCGTCACTGACCCCTTCAGCAACCGCATCGCCTTTTGCGAGCAGACATAGTCCTATGGGATGACTAAGGTCACCGCTTGGCTCCACCTTCTCCCCAGCGGGGAGAAGGTGGCCTGAAGGGTCGGATGAGGGGCCCGCACGGCACATCCTATAAGTTGCCCTTCGCTTACGCTCCGTGCATTCGCGGCTTTGCCGTTCACCCCCTCAACCGCCTGCCGGCACCTTCTCCCCGCTGGGGAGAAGAGATGTGTAGCAACGCCGTGCCGTTTCTTCTTAGCCAGAGCAAGATATATTGGGCGAAAAGTTGCTAGCTGCTTCCTCCAGCTGTCCGGTCTAAAAGGGCGCAACGCCGGCGCTATGGGGTCGCGGGCATGCCTGCCGAGAGGAACAAAATGAAATACCTTCCAGCCTTCGTCCTAACGCTTCTGTCGATTGTCTTCGGATGGTTATTCTATGAAAGGTACTGGAAGTTCCGAGATTGCATATCGCAGGCCCTATCCAGTTGCCTCACTCCCGACGGTGACAATCTAACGCAAGGCGGCTCTCTGTGGGCTGGTTTGGCAGGGCTGTTCTTGTTGCTCGCTGTGATCTCAGCCTGGCGCTCTTTCCGAAGCCGGGATGCTGGCAAATAAGCTGGAGCGGCCAGCTCTTCCGCTTGCTTCTCAAACTATCATCAGCGCCCGCACGAAGGCGACCGAGGCGAGCAGCGAGGCGATGGTCCGCACATGGTTCCACCACGTCCAGTCCCTGACATAGGTGGTCCAGAGCTGAACCGCTTCCGGGCCGTTGCCGCCGACCTTTGCCAGCGAATCGTTCATCGGCACGTTGAAGATGATGGTCGAGAGGAAGGAGGCGAAAATGTAGAGGGCTGCACCCGCCAGCATCAGAAAGGATGCCCCGCCGCGCCAGTCGATCAGGGCGAGCACGGCGATGACAAGGCAGAGGATCGCCGTCGGCACGAAGAGGCCCATGAAGGGCGAGCGGACGATCGTCACGTTGATCGAGTTCATCGCCGCGATGCCTTGTTCCGCCGGAATCCGCGAGAAGGCGGTCATGATGAAGGTCGAGAAGGCGAAGAAGATGCCGGCGACGAGGCCGCTGCCGATCGCCGCGGCCACGAGGGAGATGATGAGAATGATCTGCATGGTCAGACGCTCCATATTCCGGTTGCCGCGGTCCGGCGGGCATATTCGCTGAAATCGGTGGCGGGACGGGCAAGAATTTCGGCGACACCGCCCATCACGCTGGAATTGCGCCCATCGAGCACCTGGCCGAAAAGCTCCTCCAGAAGATCGATCAAGCCCTGCGGCAGGCCGGCGGCCGCAAGCCCGCCGGTGAAATCCGCCATCGACACCTGCTCATATTCGATCGGCCGCCCAGTGGCCGCGGCGATTTCGGCGACTGCCTGGCGGAAGGTCAGCGCTCGCGGGCCGGTCAGTTCGTAAATCTTGTTGCGGTGGCCGGGATCGGTCAAAGCGGCGACCGCCGCATCGGCAATGTCGTCGGCATCGATGAAAGGTTCCCCGATCTCGCCCGCCGGCAATTGCAGCCGGCCGCCAATGATCTGCTCGACAAAGGCGCCCTCGCTGAAATTCTGGCAGAACCAGGAGGCACGCAGGATGGTGGTGTTAATGCCGGACGCTTTCAGCGCCGCCTCGCTCCGCTGCGCGCCCTCTTCGCCCCGGCCGGAGAGCAGCACGATATGCTCCAGGCCGCATTCCCTGGCGACCTTGGCGAGCGCTTCGATCGCTTCCGCTGCCCAGGCGACGGCAAGGTCCGGCTGGAAGGCGACATAGGCGCTCGATGCGCCCTCAAGCGCACCGCGCCAAGTCGACCTGTCCTCCCAGTCGAAGGGCCGTGCGCTGGAGCGTGATGCCGCGCGAACGGTGAGGCCGCGCGCTTCAAGGCGTTTGATGATGCGGCCGCCGGTCTTTCCCGATCCACCGACGAGGACGATTTCGGAAGTCTGCATGTCAAAACTCCTCCCAAACTTTGAAACAAGAGAAACTCTCTTATTTGCAAAATGAGATAATCTCTCTTATTTTGTTTGTCAACGTGGAAAAGGAGAGAGCATGTCGGAACAGCCGGTCGCGACGCGCAGGCGCCAGCAGGAGTCCACCGGCCAGCTGCGCCGCATCCCCAGCCAGCAGCGCGGCCGCGAGCGCTTCGAAAAGATCCTCGCCGTTGCCGCGCAGTTGATCGAGAGCCATGGCAGCGACGGCCTGAAGATGAGCGAGATTGTCGAGAAAGCCGGTCTCTCCTTCGGCGCCCTCTACCAGTATTTCCCGGACAAGACGTCGATCATCCGCACATTGGCCGAGCGCTTCAATGAAGAGGGCCGGCGGTGCGTCGAAGAGGAACTGGCGAAGGTGGCCGACGCTGCGGCCCTGCAGGGCGCGCTTGCCACTATCGTCGACGAATATTACGCCTTCTTCCGCCGAGAGCCTGTCATGCGCGACATCTGGCATGCGACCCATACCGACAAGCTTCTGCAACAGGTCGATGCCGAGGACATGGAATTTCATGCCCAGGCATTTCTCGCGGTGCTTATCCGCCTATGGCCGGATCGCGACCGCAAGGAACTGCTCGCCATCGCCCGGCTGACGATGCAGCTGCTTGCCGCCGCCGTGCGTTATGCCGTTTCGCTGGATGCGGAGGAGGGCGCTCAGGCAGTCGCTCTGTTCAAGAAGATGCAGATCGTTGATATCGGCCGCCTGCTGCAGCAATAGCCCGCCTTTCGTCTGGAAACGGCGGGCTCTTGCTGCTATTCCCGCAAGGATCCAAGCCGAAGGAGAGCCGCATGATCCAGACCACATTTCCCGACCGCGCCGTGATGGCCGAATTGCTGGCCAAGATGCTCTGGGAGATCAAGGCGGTGCATTTTAATGCCGGTCAGCCCTACAAACTCTCTTCCGGCATGGCGAGCCCGGTCTATATCGATTGCCGCAAGCTGCTCTCCTTCCCGCGCATCCGCTCAACGGTGATGGATTTCGCCGCCAGCACCCTGCTGCGCGATGCCGGCTTCGAGCAGTTCGATTGCATCGCCGGCGGCGAGACTGCCGGCATTCCCTTCGCCGCCCTGCTGGCCGACCGCCTCGGCCTGCCGATGATCTATGTCCGCAAGCAGCCGAAGGGCCACGGACGCAATGCCCAGATCGAAGGCAACATGCCGGAAGGGTCGAGGGTGCTGGTCATTGAAGACCTGACGACAGCAGGCGGCAGCATGTTCAAGTTCATCGATGCCATCCGTGCCGCCGGCGGCATCGTCGATCACGGCATAGCGCTTTTCTTCTACGGCATATTCGGCGAGGAGCGCTTTGCCGATGGCAAGGTCAGGCTGCATCACATCGCCACCTGGCGTAATGTTCTGGCCGTCGCCAAGGAGCAGAAGCTCTTCGACGACACGACGCTGTCGGAAGTCGAGGCCTTCCTCGATGCGCCGCTGGCCTGGTCGGGAAGAAATGGTGGGGTTAGTGAGCTTTCGCTCTAGCCGGTTGACAAAAGCTCGCTTAATCGGTTGATGAACGTGCAAGTCCTGTTGGGAGGAATACGATGATTTTGTGCTGCGGCGAAGCCTTGATCGACATGCTGCCGAGGGAGACGACCCTCGGCGAAAAGGGCTTTGCCCCCTATGCCGGCGGCGCGATCTTCAACACCGCGATCGCGCTCGGCCGGCTCGGCATCCCCACCGCCTTTTTCACCGGCATTGCCGATGACATGATGGGCGAAATCCTGCTCGAAACGCTGAAGGCGAGCAACGTCGATTACAGCCCATGCGCCATCACGCCGCGTCCCTCGACCATCGCCTTCGTCAAGCTGGTGAACGGCCAGGCGACCTATGCCTTCTACGACGAGGGCACGGCCGGCCGGATGATCACCACGGCCGACCTGCCGGATCTCGGCGATGATTGCGAGGCGCTGCATTTCGGCGCGATCAGCCTGATCCCCAGCCCCTGCGGCGAAACTTACGAAGCCCTGCTCGACCGCGAAGCTGCAAGCCGCGTCATCTCGCTCGATCCGAATATCCGTCCCGGTTTCATCAAGGACAAGCCGTCGCACATGGCCCGCATCAAGCGGATGGCTGCGAAATCCGACATCGTCAAATTCTCCGACGAGGATCTCGACTGGTTCGGCCTTCAGGGCGACCATGATGCGCTCGCCGCCCACTGGCTGAACCACGGCGCCAAGCTCGTCGTTATTACCAAGGGCGCGGAAGGCGCCTCCGGTTATACCAAGGAGCGCAAGGTGACGGTGCCGAGCGAGCGGGTCACCGTCGTCGACACGGTCGGCGCCGGCGATACCTTCGATGCCGGCATCCTGGCGTCGCTGAAGATGGATAATCTGCTGACCAAGGCCCAGGTCGCCTCGCTCGATGAGCAGGCGCTGCGCAACGCCCTGACCCTCGGCGCCAAAGCCGCCGCCGTCACCGTCTCCCGCGCCGGCGCCAATCCACCCTGGGCACGTGAGATTGGGCTTTAAGCGAGCCAGCCTCTGCCCCTCGCGCTTGCCGCTGGCGTCGCGAGACACGTCAATATGGGAAGGGTGTGCCGTGCGGCCTCATCCGCCTGCCGGCACCTTCTCCCCGAGGGGAGAAGAGATATGCGGCAACGTCTCGATTCCCTCTTCTCCCCAGCGGGGGTCCGAAGGACGGGTTGAGACCGATGGCTCAACCCCGGCAAAGGTGCCCGTAGGGCGGATGAGGGGGCCGGCGAAGCCGGTCTTTCCAACAATACCCGTGCGAGCTTCGATCTCGCCGGCATCGGCTTGACATCATGCTCTGACGCCACGCCAGCCCGGGATTTGCCCTTGCTCAAGCTTACTCTTTCGCGCGGGTGCGTGCCTGGCTTTCCTTCTTGATCGGCCGACCGACCGGGCAGACCTCCTGCACGAACCCGTTGAGCGTGTTGACGAGATTGTTCTCGATCAGGGAATAGTGGACGAACTGGCCCTGTTTCTCTCGTCTGATCAGACCCGCAGCTTCGAGGATGGAAAGATGCTGCGAAACGGCTGGCTTGGACATGCTGAAGCGGTTAGCGATTTCGCCAGCGGTCAGACCCGATGCCGAGAGATAGGCGAGGATCTTCCGGCGCGGCGCACTGGAAAGCGCGTGGAATACCCGCTGGGCGGCGCTGACGGAGCGGCCCTCTACGGCGTCATCGAAAGTCTCTTCGTCCAAGTCCGGTCTCCGTGCCAGCGGCATCATCGCATCGAT
>NZ_VSZV01000119.1:0-5750 GCF_008919455.1 Rhizobium sp. PEPV16 | reverse complement strand
GTGTTTGGAGGTGGCGACGATGACGTCGATACCGGCTTCCTCCATGAGACGGTCGAGCTTGGCCGTATCGAACGGCGTCACGGCGGCCTGCCTTGTTTGCCCTGGATTGTCGTTCATTGTCTTTCCTCCCAGAAAATGGATGCGCCGTCTCAGAAGCCCGGCGGCAGCAGGCGGAAGTCCGGCAAATCGCGAAGCGCAAGCTCGGGGCCGGCCGGTGAGTAGATCACGAAAAGGAGCATCTTCCCGCCGCCAGTGTTCTTCGTCGAATGAAAGCGACTTTCCGGAATATAGATCGTGCAGCCGCTGGCGACCTTCTGCGTCATCGGATTACCATTCTCGTCCTCGACCATCTGCTCGCCCTCGCCGGAAATCACAAAAATGATTTCCTCCGCGCCAGGGTGATTGTGGCGGGAATGGCCCTCGCCGCTTGGCAGCTCGACGACGCCGCCGGAAAAGCGGCTGGCACCGTTGATCTCGGGCGCCACAGTCAGCGACAGCTTGCCCCAGTCGAAACCGAAGGCGCTCACATCCTCAGGATAGACAAAGTACTTGTTCTTTACCATGAAACGGCCTCCTCCCATGCCCATCCTCAGACGACCGCGCCGATGGCGAGCGCCTTGAAATCTTCCGTCTGCTTCCGGATTGCCGCCTCTGCCGGCAGGCGCTCCATCGAGCTTGCGCCATAAAAGCCGTTGCAGCCAGGGCAACGCTCGAGAATGTAGCGCGCATCCTCCGGCATGGAGATCGGGCCGCCGTGGCAGAGCACGATGACGTCGTCACGCACGGAACTTGCCGCCTTGGCGATCGCGGCGATCTCCTCGACGCAGTCATCGAGGGACTTGCCGGATGTGGCGCCGATCGTGCCGCCGGTCGTCACCCCCATATGCGCCACGACGATGTCGGCGCCAGCGGTCGTCATGGCGATAGCCTCGCTTTCGTTGAACACATAGGGCGTCGTCAGCAGGTCGAGCCCGTGGGCGGTGGCGATCATGTCGACCTCCAGATTGTAGCTCATGCCCGTTTCCTCGAAACTCTGCCGCATCCGCCCATCGAAGAGGCCTATTGTGGGGAAGTTCTGTACGCCGGAAAAGCCCATTGCCTTGAGGTCGGCGAGGAAGCGCGGCATCAGCACGAAGGGGTCCGTGCCATTGACGCCAGCAAGCACCGGCGTCTTTTTCACGACCGGCAACACTTCAAGCGCCATGTCCTTGACGATCTCGTTGGCATTGCCATAGGCGAGCAGTCCGGCCGCCGAACCGCGGCCCGCCATGCGGTATCGCCCGGAATTGTAGATAATGATGAGGTCGATACCGCCTGCCTCCTCAGCCTTGGCGGAGATGCCGGTGCCGGCACCGCCCCCGACGATCGGCACGCCGGCTGCGATCATGCCGTGAAATTTTTCGAGGATGGTGCTGCGCGGTATGACTGGCATCGATTTGTCTCTCAGGGGTTGGCGATGTCACGATAGGCCGCGATGGCGGCCTCGGCGAAATCTGGATCGTTGATATGGAGTGGCAGGCGGATGATACGCCGTGACGCCGTCGGCTTCACCGTCGCCTCGAGCGCGGCGAAAAGCGCGGCGTCGGCTTGCGGATCGAAGAACGGACCGTCTTCGATGTCGAGGGCCGAAACGCCCTTTTCGGGAATGAGGAGGCGTACGGGGCCGTGGCAGAGATTGAGCTTATCGCCGATCCAGCGGCCGATCTGCGCGCATTCGGCCGACGTCGTGCGCATTAAGGTGACGTTCGGGTTGTGCCGGTAAAACAGCCGGCCGGCATAACGCTCCGGGACGGTCTCCGGCGCCCAGAAGTTCACCATATCGAGCGCACCGACCGAGCCGACATAGGGCAGGCCTTTGCGAGCAATGGCGCCGAAACGGTCCGAGGTGGCGGGCAAGACGCCGCCGAACAGCAGGTCGCAGACCTCGGTCGTCGTGATGTCGAGCATGCCAGAGATGAGCTCGCTGTCGGCAAGCTTCTCCATCGCCCGCCCGCCCGTGCCTGTCGCGTGGAAGACCAGGCAGTCATAGTCCGCTCGGAGGCGCTCGACCATGGCGGATACGGCAGGTGTCGTAACGCCGAACATGGTAAGCCCGAGGGCTGGTTTGGATGCAGTCACCTCAGCCGGCCGGCGGGCCATGGCGGTGATCGCCTGGGCGGCGTTGTGAAGGATGACGCGGCTCAGCCGGTTCAGGCCCGCCATGTCCGTGATCGAGGGCATCATTACGATGTCTGAGACATCGACAAAGGGAGCCACATCGCCGGATGCGAGCGTCGAGACCATGATCTTTGGCAGACCGAGCGGCAATTGGCGCATGCCTGCGGTAATGATCGAAGTGCCCCCGCCTCCACCGATACCGATGACGCCAGCGATGTCCTGGCGCTCCACGAGGAAGCGCGCGAAGGCAATGCCCATCGCCTCGACCGCCGTTCCGCGGTCGTCGCTGGCAAGAACGGCTCCAGCCCCGTCCGGATGGCACGCCGCCACTGCGTCGGCCCTCACATCGACGGAGGTTTGAGGCTCGCGGATGCCGACGTCGACACGGACGACAGCCCCGCCCGCCGCTTCGATGCAAGCGGCCAGATAAGCAAGCTCCTCGCCCTTCGTGTCGGCCGTGCCGACCACGTAGATCTGCTTCATTTCCCCTCCGAGACCGGTTGGGTTTTCTCCCAGCATATCCCACGCCCGGGCAAAGCGATGGGCCCTTGCAAATTTGTGAGACGCGCGTATCATAAAGATATGGATGTCTCACGTCAACAGAACGAAACAACCGGGACCGAGCGAGGCCCGCGTGCCCGTACGCGAAAACTGATGCTCGAAACGGCAACGCGGCTCATGCAGTCCGGCATCACTCCGTCGGTAAGTGAAGTCGCCGAGGCTGCCGAAGTCTCGCGCGCGACGGCCTACCGTTACTTTCCGAGTCAGGCCGCGCTCGTGCATGCCGTGGTGGATGAGGCTCTGGGGCCGATACTCAGCTGGTCGTCGGACAGTCCGGATGCACGCACCCGGGTTGCCGATCTCTTGGCGACCGCAATGCCGCGCATCGATGAGTTCGAAGCCACCTTCAAGGCGGCGCTGAAACTTTCGCTGGACCAGTGGGCGCAGCGCCAGGCCGGCACGCTCGGCAACGAGCCGCTGTTCACGCGCGGCCACCGGGTCGACCTGCTCAAGTGCGTGACGGCCCCCCTGCAGGGCACCGTGCCGCCCGAATCCCGGGAACGCCTTGCGCAGGCGCTTTCGCTTGTCTTCGGCGTCGAGGTGCTGATCGTGTTGAAGGATATCTGGGGCCTGACCTCCGAAAGCGCGCAGTCTGTTGCCGAGTGGGCCGCCAAGGCGCTTGTTGATACGGCGTTACGGCAGGCGCAGAGCAAAACATGACGTGGGGAACCTTCAAATTAATCCAACAATTGGTTGGACCAGATGAAGCAAATGTGGTCGGGGATTGGCCAGGAGGAACGTGAGGTCGCCTGACAAGACTGCATGAGCGGAGCCGCAATTGTAGGAAGATATCCAGAAGTCGGGATGACGAACCTTTGCTAATGCTCTCCGAGGCTCACTCTTGACGATAATGGAGTTTGGTACTACCAGATCAGGGAAATAACATTCAGGCTTGAGATCTGAAACGCGCCAGGGTCGGGGGAGGACCCCAGCACGAAAATCACCCAGGAGGATCGGGAAGCCAGATCGGGAGGCCCGCGATGACGCGGGAAGCGTGCATAAATGGGAGGAAATGTTATGCGCAAAACTATGGCCGGTCTCTTTGCCGGTGTCGGATTGATGTGGGCCTGCGGAACATCCGCACAGGCCCAGGAACTGACGATTTTCTGGGCCGAGTGGGACCCGGCAAATTACCTTCAGGAACTGGCGAACGAATACGAGGCTGAAACCGGCGTCAAGGTCACGGTCGAGACCACACCATGGGCCGACTTCCAGACCAAGGCCTTCACCGAGTTCAACGCCAAGGGCTCAGCCTATGACATGGTCGTCGGCGACAGTCAGTGGATCGGGGCGGCGTCAGAAGCTGGCCATTACGTCGATCTGACCGACTTCTTCACCAAGCACAATCTGACCCAGGTGATGGCTCCGGCAACGGTGAAATACTACGCCGAATATCCGTCGAACTCGAAAAAGTATTGGTCAGTTCCGGCCGAAGGCGACGCCGTCGGCTGGTCCTACCGCAAGGACTGGTTCGAAGATCCCAAAGAGATGGAGGCGTTCAAGGCCAAATACGGTTACGACCTCGCCCCGCCGAAGACATGGGCCGAGATGCGCGACATCGCCGAGTTCTTCCACCGTCCCGACCAGAAGCGCTACGGAATCGCCATCTACACCGACAATTCTTATGACGGTCTCGTCATGGGTGTCGAGAACGCGATCTTCTCCTTTGGAGGCGAACTCGGCGACTACCAGAGCTACAAGGTCGACGGGATCATCAACTCTGACAAGAACGTCAAGGCGCTCGAATTGTATCGCGAGCTCTACGGCTTTACGCCTCCGGGCTGGGCCAAGTCCTTCTTCGTCGAGAACAATCAGGCGATCACCGAGAACCTGGCGGCGATGAGCATGAACTACTTCGCCTTCTTCCCGGCCCTGGTGAACGAGGCGTCCAACCCGAACGCCAAGGTTACCGGCTTCTTTGCCAATCCGGCGGGGCCGAACGGCGAACAATTCGCAGCGCTCGGCGGCCAAGGCATATCGGTCATCTCCTACTCAAAGAACCAGGAAGAGGCGATGAAATTCCTCGAATGGTTCATCAAGGACGAGACCCAGAAGCGCTGGGCCGAACTCGGCGGCTACACGGCAAGCGCCAAGGTGCTTGAATCGCCGGAATTTCAGAACGCGACACCCTATAACAAGGCCTTCTACGAGACCATGTTCAAGGTGAAGGACTTCTGGGCAACGCCTGAATATGCCGAACTGCTGATCCAGATGAACCAGCGCATCTACCCCTTCGTCACCGCCGGCCAAGGCACGGCGAAGGAAGTGCTCGACTCTCTGGCAGCGGACTGGAACGCGACGTTCAAGAAATACGGACGCAATAAATAGCAAACGCGATCAGCGGAGGGGCTCCGTCGCCCCTCCGTTTGCATTCTGCATCTCGCGCCCAAAGGCGCGGTTCGAGAGGGCGCGGCGCCCGGAATTCACTTCGCGCATCGTGATGCCTTTTCCGGCATCCGGCGCCGACTCTCGGAGGAGGAGAGGATTGGCAACCGCAGTCATGACATCGCTGGACACGAAATCGCGTGCCGCATCCCGCGGCATGAGCGACATCCGCATTCGCAATCTCTTCATTATCCCGACGATCCTGTTTCTGATCATCTTCAACATCTTTCCGCTGATCTATTCGCTCGGCTATTCGTTCACGGATTTTCGCGCCTCGACGAACGCGCCGGCCAACTTCGTCGGCCTGCAGAACTACCGCGAGTTGCTGAACGATCCTTTCATCTGGTCGAATTTCGCCATCACCGCGAAATATGTGATCGTCTCTGTGACGGGGCAGGTGATCGTCGGCTTCGGCACCGCGATGCTGCTCAACCGTGACATTCCGCTAAAGGGTCTACTGACGACGCTGCTGCTGCTGCCGATGATGCTGTCGATGGCCGTGGTCGGCCTCTTCTGGAAGCTGCTCTACGACCCGTCCTTCGGCATCATCAACTACGCACTCGGCCTCGGCTCCTTTGAGTGGCTGTCGAATCCGGACATGGCGCTCTATGCGGTCGCAATCACGGACATCTGGATGTGGTCGCCCT
>NZ_VSZV01000233.1:0-15722 GCF_008919455.1 Rhizobium sp. PEPV16 | reverse complement strand
CTCCGTCCTTCGCTACCTCTCGCTAGGCCCGAGCCCGGTAAGGTCAAAGGCGCACCCCTCACTCCACCACCAACCACCCCGTATACCGCACCACCAACCCCGTCAGCCGCCCGCCGATCTCGACATGAAAGTGGAACCGTCCATCCCGCTCCTCCTCATAAGTATCCCCGCCAGGCGCCAGAAACATCGGCAGCGGAATCCCTAAAAACCGCCAGCCGCGCACGACGAGCCGCAGCTTTTCCCCATCCGGCACCAGTGCCATCAGCACGCGGAACGGCCCGAAGACCTCGGCGAGCAGATGCCGGTCGCGGCCCTTTGCCTCGACCTGCCAGCTGCGGAAGATTTTGCCGCCGAAATCCCGTGTCCAGATCTCCTTGTCGCCATCGGCGGCGAAACGCACCGTCACCGGCACATCCTCACCCGCCTTGGGAAAGCCGATCACCCCAGCGACGATCCACGCCAGCAGCCCACCGCCGCGCTCGATCCGCGCCCGGCCGGAGGCGACGCGCGGCCCGCCCGCATGCAGGGCGGATAGGGCCGGCGGCAGCCGTTCCCAGGCGCTGCCGAGAATCTGCCGGTAGAGCGGCAGGGGTGCCTCCTCGTTTTCCATCCGGATGCCCGATGTGATCGAGAAGCGCCGGAAGGCCGCTTCGAACTCCGCAAGCTGCAATTCCCCCGCCGCCGGCCGCGCGCCATTCTTCGGCCGGATGCCGGTCAGCAGCCGGCGCACCAGCGCGTCCACGCCGATGATGGGAATGAACGGCCCGTCATCACCTTCGGCAATCAGATGCCAGCCGCAGGACAGCCGCTTTCCCGAGTGGTCGACGCCGCCGACGCGGACGAACATGCCGCCGCGATGGTCACCGACCGCGAAAGCGTGGCTGGCGCGCTGCAGCAGCCGCGAAAACGGCAGCAGCGATGGCAGCAGCCGGAGGCGGACGAGCCTTGCCGCAAGGCTGAGCAAGTGCTGTAGCGGCTGCGGCTCCGTTCCGACCCCGGTGAAGCTGGATTTGAGATCGGCAAAGCGTGCCGGCAGCAGCTTGAGATCCGGCGCATCCACCAGCAGGAATTTCCGGCTGCGCAGCGGCTTAACCCCAGGCGGCGCGACCGTCACCCGCATCGAATCGATCAGCCCGCGCCCGGCGGCCGGCCGCCCATCGCGCCGAACGATGATCTTCTTGCCGGCATAGGTCGCGATCGCCCTCACGACATTGAGCCCGATCCGCACATGCGCCGAGGGCGCAATGCCCGCCGCGACACTGTCGACCCGGGAGAAATGCGGCGCCATCGCATCCAGTGCCGCGAAGGAGAGGGCGGGTAGGCTGCTGAGCCCTGACAGAGCGAAGGTGCCCTTGGCCTTGGCAGCGGCATCGAGCCCACCAATGCCGGCGACGAAGCCGGTGCTGTCGGCAATATCGGCATAATCGATGCCGAGATCGATGCAGGCCTCGACCACCTTATAGGCATCTTTCCCGAAGGTCTGAAACGGCCCCGAGGCATCGACGACGAGATGAGGCCGCAGCCGCGTCAGCTGTTCCGCGAGATCGCCGTCTCGATCGAAGCGAACGGCCTGCACCATCGCGCCGAGATTATTGCTTCCCAGACCCTCGGCGCCATCTTTCGGCGTCCGGAGATCGGCAACGAAATCGTCAGCCTTTTCAAGCGAGCGCCCGGCAACCAGCAGCCTCAGCCGCGGTTCATCGCCAAGCAGCCGGGCCAGCCGCCCGCCGAAGGTGCCGTAGCCGCCGATGATGAGCAGGCAAAACCGATCGCCGCTCATGCAATGAACCGGCTGCGCTGCTCCGGCGTCGGCACCATGCAGCTTTGCCGGCCGGCAATCTTCAGCCTGTTGCGGGCGATGAATTCATAGAGCGCATCGGCCACCCGCCGCGGCAGCAGCCGGAAGATCTTCACCAGCGAATAGGGAAAACCGAGGCCCGCCACCATGCGGATCGTGCCGTCGGACTTGAAGAAGCCGCGGCCCTCTTCGATCAGGATATTGGTCTCATAGTCGCGCGCATCGAGCCCGTAGTGCCGGTAGAGCGCTTCGCCGAGCGGCGTCTGCGCCGCGAGGAAGCGGTATCGCTGCCGCTTGTCATGCTTCAGCGCGAATTTCACCCAGCCGGAGCAGAACACGCATTCGCCATCGAAGACGATCAACGGCCGGTCATCGGCAAAGGCCGGCACATCGGGATCGTTGCGATAGCTGTAATCCGCTCGAGGCGTCATCGTCATGTCCCCATCCTCATGACCTTGCCGCCGGCCGATAGCTGGCGGCAAGCGAAGGCGGCCCATCCGCCGATATCTCGCCGCGCTCCAAAAGATCCTCGATATGGGCGAGCACGGAGAGGGCGGCTGCCCCATGCAGCTTCGGATCGGTATCGCGATAGATCACCTTCACCATCTCCGCGATCTCAGTGTCGCCCGCCCGCACACGCGCCAGCACCGTCTGCTCGCGCCTGAGGCGATGCGCCTTCAGCGCTCGGAGGAAAGTCGAGGGTTCCATCACCAGCCCGCCATGACCGGGAAGCAACAGCCGGTCTTCGCGCGCAATCAGCCGCTCGAGCGAGGCCATGTAATCCGCCATCGAACCATCCGGCGGCGCCACGATCGAGGTCGACCAGGCCATGACGTGATCGCCGGAGAACAGAATGTCGCGGCCCGCAAGCGCGAAGGCGGCATGATTGGCCGTGTGCCCCGGCGTCAGCACCGCTGTTAGCGCCCAGCCATCGCCCGATAGGGTCTGACCGTCACTGAGCGTTATATCGGGCACGAATGATAGATCCGAGCTTTCGGCAAAGGGATTGATCTCGCCATCCCTCAGCGGCCGCGCCGGCCGGTGCGGCCCTTGGCCCACCGTCGCCGCCCCCGTTGCCGCCTGCAGCCGGCCGGCGAGGGGAGAGTGGTCGCGATGCGTGTGGCTGATGAAAATATGCGTCACCGCACGGCCGGCAAGCGCCGCCATCAGCGCCTGAAAATGCGCCTCATCCTCCGGGCCGGGATCGATGACCGCGACCGAGGAAGAGCCGACGATATAGCTGTTGGTGCCGAAAAAGGTGAAAGGGCCGGGATTGTTCACTGTAACCCGCTCGACCCCTGGAACAACCGGCACGGCTTGCCCATAGGCCGGCTCGAAAGCGAGGTCGAATGCGGGACTGTCCATGAAGGAATGATCTCGGGCCGATGACGTCGCCAATTCCTAGCACGACGGTGGGTGCTGTGCAGCGCATAAATCTGCGCCGGGTTAAACTTAGTCATTGTGACAGGCGAAGAGCTTTGCTAATCAGGCGTCGATTTGAGCAAGCGGTTTCCGCTCAAGCTCTGGTGGGGCGTCGCCAAGCGGTAAGGCAACGGTTTTTGGTACCGTCATCCCTGGTTCGAATCCAGGCGCCCCAGCCATTTCGCGCATAAATGTCTATGTTCCAAGTTTTAGGCGACACCAAAAAGATTTTCTGGTGCGCGAAGTCGTCTCAAGTGCCTTAATGAGCGGACAACGGCTCGGCAATCGGCATTAACGCCCGCGTCCCTGTGGGAGACTCCGAACATATGAAAAATCAGATTTACAATCATAGGGATTATGAATGAAATGAGCTAAACGACACCTCAGGGGGATTTTTCCGTCTCCAATAAGTTTAAGCCGGCCGGGATTGACCATGGAACTCATCAAGAACACTGGCCGCGAGCGAGTTCTCGACAAGCTGGAGGAGTGGCTGAAGTTAGGCTCGGCAGTCGACATCATGTCCCCCAGTTTGTCGCTACATGCCTTCGCTGAAGTCCGCGAACTTTTAAAGAGGGCAGACTCAGTAAGATTACTGCTTGAGGACCGAGCCTCCCTAACCCCCTTACTGTTCGGTGGTCATTCTGACATTGGCTATCGGAACAAGCTCCAGAGTCGATGGCACGCCAAAGCCACCCTTGATTGGCTTGGACGCCATGTGCAGGTCCGCTATGCTGAAATGCTACCCCAGTCTATGGCAATCGTCCGTAATGCCAATTTGAATAGGGCCGCTATCGGCGCATGCTCGCTGACAACTGAGGGGTTGGGCATAACACCGGGCAGTCGATTGGGACTGGTGCAAGCAACTTCGAGCGACGATGAAACTGCTGCCTTCTCGTCATGGTTCCAAAGCGCGTGGGATACCGTTCCGGGCAAACCCGACGCCGATCAGCTACAGCACGTTCTTGCGGATGCAGCATCTCAACGCGCGCCCTCTCTGATCTACTTCAAGTTTCTGTTCGAAATGTTCAAAGACTTGGGAGATGAGCTTGATGAAGAGCGGATCGTAAAGTCCGCGACTGGAATCAGGAACACCACCGTCTGGAAAAAGCTCTTCAAATTCCAGCGTGACGGCGTTGTTGGGGCAATCGACAAGCTCGAGCGCATCGGAGGATGTATCATTGCCGATAGCGTCGGCTTGGGTAAGACATTCGAAGCGCTCGCGGTTATCAAGTATTACGAGCTACGCAATGATCGCGTGCTTGTGCTCTGTCCCAAGCGGCTACGCGATAACTGGACCCTTTATAAAGCCAATGATCGCCGCAATAGCCTCGCAAGTGATCGCTTCAATTACGACGTTCTCAATCACACTGATTTGTCACGGGATGGCGGTACGTCGGGCGACATCGATCTCTCGCACGTAAATTGGGGCAACTATGACCTCGTGGTGATCGACGAGTCCCACAACTTTCGCAACAAGGCGACGCATAAGGACCGCGACACCCGCTATGATCACTTGATGAAGCGAGTGATCAAAGCGGGAGTGAAAACCAAGGTGCTGATGTTGTCAGCAACGCCAGTAAATAACAGGCTCGCGGATTTGAAGAACCAGATAGCCTTCATGACCGAAGGCAGTGACATTGCCCTGATCGATCATGGTATTCCAAGCATCGAAGCAACAATACGCAAGGCGCAGGGTCAATTTAATAGGTGGCTTGATCTGCCCGAGAGCGAGCGTCGTGCGGCTCGCCTAATGGACATGCTGGGCTTTGACTACTTCAAGCTCCTCGACATGCTAACCATTGCCCGATCCAGAAAGCACGTGCAGCGCTACTACGGTACGGCTGAGACAGGCCAGTTCCCAGAGCGGTTGCAACCAATCAACGTCAAAGCAGACGTAGACCTGGCTGGTGAATTCCGTCCGATCCGTGAAATCAACAATGAGATAAGACGGCTTTCGCTCGGGGCCTATGCGCCGTTGCGTTACGTGGTAACGGACAAGCAAGAGGCTTACGATGTAAAATACAGTACTAAGATTCGGGGTGGCGAAAGCTATTTTCGTCAAGCCGATCGCGAGGAAAGCCTTATCCACCTGATGCGCGTTAATCTGCTCAAGCGGATGGAAAGCTCAGTGGCCTCCTTTGCTCTCACGATCAAACGTCAGCTCGATGACGTGAACGCGCTACTTGCGAAAATCGAGGCCCACGATGAATCCATTGATGAGCTTGCGATCGACGATGTGGATATAGATGATCCCGCGTTTGAGACGCTCCTTGTCGGTCGCAAGGTCAAGGTTCTATTGCAGGATGTCGATCGAGTTCGTTGGCAGCAGGACCTGATTGAAGACAGGAACCGCTTGGCAACCCTTCTGTCGGCAGCCCGTTCCGTTTCTGCAGAGCGCGACGCAAAGCTATCGGCGCTCAAGGAGCTGATCACCCGCAAAGTCCAGGCACCTATCAACGGTGAAAACCGGAAGATACTGCTGTTCACCGCCTTTGCGGACACCGCTGACTATCTCTACCGCGAGCTCGCGGAGTGGGGACGCGCGACACTTGGGATTCATACGGCCGTGGTAACCGGCACTGGCGCAAACAAGACCACGCTTCAGAGCCTTCGCTCGGATATGAGCTCCATCCTGAGCGCTTTTTCGCCGCGGTCCAAGGAACGGCCTCAGGAGCTGGCCGGCGAGGGAGAGATCGATCTCTTGATCGGCACCGACTGCATTTCAGAAGGCCAGAATCTTCAGGATTGCGATTTCCTGGTAAACTACGACATCCACTGGAATCCCGTTCGCATCATTCAGCGCTTCGGCCGCGTCGACCGTATCGGCTCGACGAATGCGCGCATTCAGCTGGTGAATTTCTGGCCGAACATCGAGCTGGACGAGTACCTCGATCTGGAATCGAGGGTTAGTGGACGCATGGTCCTCCTTGATGTGTCCGCGACCGGGGAGGAAAATGTCATCGAGTTCCAGGCCGGCAACCAGATGAACGACCTCGAATACCGCCGTGCGCAATTGCAGAAGATGCAAGACTCCGTGATTGATCTCGAAGACCTATCCAGCGGCGTTTCCATTGCGGACCTCACCCTGAACGATTTTCGTATCGACCTCGCGGGTTATCTGCGCGATCACCGCATGCAGCTTGAGGCCTTGCCCCCCGGCACGTACGCTGTCGTTTCACCACCCGAAGACGAGTTTGTCAGCGTCGAGAACACCATTTCACCCGGGGTGATTTTTTGCCTACGCGCGGTTGGCGAAGCTGCGGAACGTGTGGCAGAGCCAGGTTATCCGCTAAAGCCGCATTTCGTCGTTCATGTCAGCGACGAGGGGGAGGCTCTCTTGCCGTACACGCGCGCGAAGCAGGTGCTGGATCGCCTCAAGAAGGTTTCCATAGGACGCGATCTACCTGACGCGCAGGCCTGCGCCCGGTTCGACAAGTCCACCCGCTTCGGGCGGGACATGGAGCACTATCAGAAGCTCTTGTCCCGGGCTGTTGCCTCAATCGCCGGGAAGAGCGAGGAACGCGCGGTCGCAAGCCTTTTCTCCCCCGGCGGTACCCATGCATTAAAAGGTGAGTTCGCCGGCATCAACGATTTCGAAGTTGTAGCATTCCTCGTGATACTTCCGGAGACGAGCTCGGCATGAACGCGGCAGCATGTATGAGTGCTGTCGTTGACGCTCTCGGTTTACCCGCGAACGCGCGCGTCGACATTCGCGTTCCGAAGAAAATACTGGTTGAACAAGGCGCACCCACATCGGCCGACAAGCGCGCTATTCAAGATGGCATTGATGAACTGATGTGGTTTGCCGCGTGCAAGCCAGGCACAGTCGGTGTGCCGACCTTTGCGGACGATGTACGCGAGTATGTCGAGGTTGCCGTCATTGGCTGTGCGTTTCGGGGCGGAGCGAAAAGTAGCCGGCTCATAGAACTGATCCATCGTGCCATCCCATATCCTGTGTTCTTAATCACGGCGGATGATCGAGGGATCGATGTGTCTACGGCCCATAAACGGCGCGCTCAGAACGAGGCTGCCAAGGTCGTCATCGACAGAAGTGCCATCACACGCCTGTCCGATCCGACGACGCCGAGCCCGAACGAGAAAGCCTTTCTCGACAGCCTGGAGCTCTCCAAGCAGTCACATCGCGACTTGTTCGCATTGTATGACGGATGGGTGGCACGGGTGGAGGCGTTGAACGCGGCCAACCTGAGCGGTTCCTTCTTGGTCTCGAATGAGGAGAGCCAGATCATGCACCGCCGCGCGGCAATTGAGGACTATGAAAGACTGGACAAAGAAAATTCGCTTTTGCGGTCCCAGGCCGCAAAGGCAAAACAGATCAGCCAGCGCGTCGACCTGAACCAGAAAATAAAGTCTATCGAACGCGCGATGGAACAAGCAAAAAAGGTAATAGGGGGCGAGCAGCCATGAGAATTTCGACCATTCTTGACCATATCGACAGTGGCCACATGGCCTTGCCGGAATTCCAGCGGGGGTATGTCTGGAATACCGAACAGGTCCGTGGCTTGTTCACGTCGCTTTACCGACGCCATCCGGTCGGCGGGCTCCTCGTTTGGGCAACGGAATCCGTGACGGCAAACCATCGTGGAGACGGCCAGCTCGCTTCCGGGATCGTGAAGCTTCTGCTGGATGGCCAGCAGCGGGTAACCTCTCTCTATGGTGTCGTTCGTGGTAAGCCACCCGCGTTCTTCGACGGCAACGCCCGGGCCTTCACCGGCCTGTATTTCAACCTCGCCTCGGAAACGTTCGAGTTCTTCCAGCCGCTGAAGATGTCTGGAGACCCTCTCTGGATTGATGTATCTGCCCTCATGAAGTCGGGGCATGATGGTGTCGGAAAGATCATGACCTCGCTTGGATCGACGCCACCTGCGGAATATTATGGTCGGCTGAGCCGCCTGCTGGGCATCCTGGAAATCAACCTTCATGAAGAAGAGGTCACCGGGGCGGACAAGACCCTCGACGTGGTCGTCGACATCTTCAACAAAGTGAACAGTGGCGGCACCAAGCTCTCCAAGGGCGACCTTGCGCTGGCGAAAATCTGCGCGGAATGGCCTGATGCTCGAACGGAGATGAAGGGCAAACTGAAGGCTTGGAACCAAGCGGGATACGACTTCAATCTTGATTGGCTGCTGCGATCGATCAACACTGTGCTGACCGGCGAGGCCAAATTTCTCTATCTGCACAATCAGTCCGCCACCGACATTCAGGAAGGCCTCAAGCGCGCCACCAAACGTATTGAAACCTGCCTCAACCTCATTTCCGGCAGGCTTGGATTGGACCATACGCGCGTTTTCTTCGGCCGCTTCGCCGTTCCAGTGATCGTTCGCTACCTGGATCAAAGGGGTGGAGCATTGGATGAGGTCGAACGGGACAAGCTTCTATTCTGGTTCGCGCAGGCTGGAATGTGGGGGCGTTACTCAGGTTCAACGGAATCCTTCCTGGATAAGGACCTTGAAGCGCTGGAAGGTCCCGACGGTGGCCTCGACAAACTCCTGGAACAGCTGCGACTGTGGCATGGTGGATTGCGGGTTGAGAAGGGCCATTTCACGGGGTGGAGCCTTGGCGCACGCTTCTACCCCGTTCTTTATATGTTGACGCGAATGGGGGCGTCCAAGGACTGGGGAACGGGCATCGAGCTCAAGTCCGGGCTCCTGGGTAGAATGAATGCGCTCGAAGTCCACCACATCTTTCCAAAGGCGCAACTCTACAAGCAAAAGGTCCCCCGTTCGCAAGTGAACGCCATCGCCAATTTCTGCTTTCTGACCAAGGATACCAATCTCAGCATCCGCGACACACTGCCTGAGGTCTATTTCCCAAAGGTGGAATCCAAACACCCGGGGGTTCTGGCTTCGCAGTGGATTCCCATGGACGAGTCGCTGTGGAAAATTGACCGCTATCCCGACTTTCTGGAGGCCCGCAAGGAACTACTGGCGGCTGAAGCGAACAAGCGGTTCGCCTCACTGCTGCATGGCGATGACAGGTGGATTGCCGAGCCTGCTAGAATATCGGCGATTTCCACGACGGCCGCGGCAGGCGGCATTTCGAGCGCCGATGAGGAGGCCGAACTGCAGGCGATCAATGATTGGGCTGTCGAGCAAGGTTTCACCGACGGGGTCATCGCCTACGATCATTCCAACTCGGAGACAGGAGATCAGATAGCCGTCTTCGACCTCGTTTGGCCAAACGGCCTCCAAGAGGAGTTGTCAGAACCGGTCGCCGTGCTACTGAACGAAAACGACGAGACCATTGCCCTTGCGAGTACCGCCGGCTTCCGCTGCTTCACCAGCGCCGACGCTTTCAGGGACTACGTCAACAAGGAAATGCTGGGGCAACTGGCTGCGTAAAGTAGCTGTTTGGCCACGAATGAAATGGATATACGATGAAGAAGCTCGAATTGGACGCTCCTGAGACGAAGAGCGCCGATATTGTCTGGGAAAATCTCAGCGCCTTAAGGTCGCTCTTCCCGGATGCCTTCCGCGAGGGGAAAATCGATTTCGACGTACTCAAGCAGCTGCTTGGCGATGCGGTCGACGATCGGGACGAGAAGTACGGCCTGAATTGGCACGGCAAGCGGAAAGCGCGTCAGATAGCGCTGGCTCCTTCGGTCGGCACCCTTTTGCCTTGCCCCGAGGAAAGCGTCGATTGGGAGAATTCTCGCAATCTGATGATTGAGGGTGACAATCTCGAAGTTCTAAAGCTGCTACAGAAGAGCTACGCGGGAAAAGTGAATTTCATCTACATTGATCCCCCATACAACACAGGAAGAGATTTCATCTATCCTGACGATTTTCGAGACAATATAAAAAATTACCTCGCCATCACTGGTCAGGTCGATAGCAATGGAAGTAAATCAACCACAAACTCGGAGAGTTCAGGCCGCTTTCATACAGCATGGCTTAACATGATGTATCCCCGCTTGAAGTTGGCACATCGACTACTGTCAAGTGATGGCGCGATTGCAATCAGCGTGGATGATGGAGAACTAGACAACGTCCGAATGATCACGTCAGAAATTTTTGGCGAAGAAAATTTTCTGGCGCAGATAATTTGGAGGAAACGTAGCACGCCTCCTAACGACAAGATTATAGGAGCCAACCATGATTACATCCTCCTATTTTCTAAATCTATAGATTCTGTCCGTCTAAATCTACGCGAAAGATCCGAGGAGCAGGTTGCACGCTACCGCAATATTGACCAGCATCCTAAAGGGCCATGGGCGTCAGGCGACTTGATGGCAAATGTGAAGGGCGGGCGCTATGTTGCTTCGCTTCATTTCCCTATCATCAATCCGAATAATGGCGAAGAGCACTTACCGGGAACCAATGGAAACTGGCGTTTCTCAAAGGAGACAATCGACAAATTACTACGAAACAACGAAATCTATTTCGGGGAGGATGGACTGGGAAAGCCAAAGCTCAAGAGGTTCTTGGCTGATGTCAAAGATGGAGTAACCTATCCGACAATTTGGGACTTTGTTCCGTTGAACACTAGCGGTTCCAATGAGATGAGGGAAATATTTGGTGATGCAACCATCTTTGAGAGCCCGAAACCTGTCGGCTTGATCGAGGAGTTGCTGCGCCTTGGTACCGATAGAAACTCCACTTGCATGGATTTCTTCGCAGGGTCATCTACGCTTGCCCATGCGACCATGTCGTTGAACGCGGGGGATCAAGGTTCGAGACGGTTTCTATGCGTCCAGTTACCTGAGGCCGTCCCATCAGGTTCCGAGGCAGCAAAGCGCGGATTCTCTACGATTGCCGAGCTTTCGAAGGAGAGAATCCGTCGAGCAGGAGAGAAGATCAGACGCGCAGTGCCGACGCAGAGTGGGGATACTGGCTTTCGCGTCTTCAAACTCGCACAGTCCAACATTAGGGCATGGGAGCCAGTGCCGTCCGACCTCGAAGGAACATTGCTGGCCAATGCCGAACACATTGTTCAGGGCCGTACCGAGCAGGATATTTTGTGTGAACTCCTACTCAAACTTGGTCTCGATCTCTGCGTTCCCATCCAGAAGAAGCAGATTGCAGGCAAGTCTGTTCACGCGATCGGTGGAGGCGCGCTGATGGCGTGCCTTGCAGACGGTCTGAGCAAGGATGTCGTTGAAAGCCTCTCGGCAGGCATTGTCGCATGGTGGAAACAGCTCGCACCGGCGGTTGATACACGGGTCGTGTTCAAGGACTCCGGTTTTGCCGACGACGTAGCCAAAACCAATATGGCTGCGATCCTCAATCAAAACGGCATTCTTGACGTGCGCAGTCTGTAAGGGAGGGCGGGATGAAGCTCCATTTTGAACCCGACCTCGATTATCAACACGCGGCCATCGAAGCCGTGTGTCAGCTGTTTCGTGGACAGGAGACAAACCGCACCGAGTTCACTGTAACCCGCCGCTCAGGCGGCGGCGTGCAGGGGGAGCTGGGCCTGGTGGAAAATGCGCTCGGCATCGGCAACCGGCTGACGCTGCTGGACGACGAAATCATGTCCAATCTCAAGGACATCCAGTTGCGAAACGGTCTGCCCCCGTCCGGCTCGTTGACCTCTGGCGATTTTACCGTGGAAATGGAAACCGGCACAGGCAAGACCTATGTCTATCTCCGCTCGATCTTCGAATTGAACAAGCGCTTCGGCTTTACCAAATTCGTGATCGTCGTGCCGTCCGTCGCCATCAAGGAAGGCGTCAACAAGACGCTCCAGATCACCGAGGATCACTTTAAAGGGCTCTATTCGGGCCAGCCTTTCGACTATTTCCTATACGACTCGTCCAAGCTCGGCCAGGTGCGCAATTTCGCCACCAGTCCGACCATTCAAATCATGGTGGTCACGGTTGGAGCGATCAACAAGCAGGAAGTGAACAACCTCTACAAGGACAGCGAAAAGACCGGCGGCGAAGCGCCGATCGACCTGATCCGCGCCACGCGTCCGATCATTATCGTGGACGAGCCGCAGAGCGTCGACGGCGGCCTCCAAGGCCGTGGCAGGCAGGCTCTCGATGCGATGAACCCGCTCTGCACGCTGCGCTATTCCGCGACGCATGTGAACAAGCATCACATGGTCTATCGGCTGGATGCCGTCGACGCCTATGACCGCAAGCTGGTCAAGCAGATCGAGGTCGCTTCGCTTGAAGTTGAGGGCGGCCATAACAAAGCCTATCTGCGATTTTTGTCCGCTCGAAACGTCAAGGGAACGATTTCCGCTCGGGTTGAAGTCGACGTTCAAAGGAGCGGCCGCGTTCAACGCGAAGAGATCACCGTTCATGATGGCGACAACCTGGAGGAGGAAACCGGCCGCGCCATCTACAAGGATTGCCGCATCGGTGAAATACGCCTAGCCGGCAACTCGTCCTTTCTCGAGGTCAGAACGGCAGGTTCCGAGGCCTTCCTGGAGCCGGGCCAAGCCATCGGTGAGGTCGATGCCGACGCCATCAAGCGGCTCATGATGCGACGCACCATCCAAGAGCATCTGGAAAAGGAAAAGCGCCTTGCGCCCCTTGGGATCAAGGTGCTCAGCCTGTTCTTTATCGACGCCGTCGAGCACTACCGCTCCTACGATGCCGACGGAAATGCGGTGAAGGGCAAATATGCGGCAATCTTCGAAGAGGAATACCGCCGGGCTGCCAAGCTTCCCGAGTTCGTGAGCCTGTTCAAGGAGGTGGACGTCAGCTCCGACGCTCAGGAGGTGCATGACGGCTATTTCTCCATCGACAAGAACAAGCGGTGGACGGATACGGCCGAAAACAACCAGACCAATCGGGATAGCGCTGAACGCGCCTATAACCTGATCATGCGGGAAAAGGAGAAGCTGCTCAGCTTCGACACCAAGCTCAAGTTCATCTTTTCACACTCTGCGCTGAAGGAGGGCTGGGACAATCCCAATGTCTTCCAGATTTGCGCGCTGCGCGAAATGGGCACCGAGCGCGAGCGCCGACAGACGATCGGACGCGGCTTGCGGCTCTGCGTAAACCAGCAGGGAGACCGGCTGCGGGGCTTTGAGGTGAACACCCTGACCGTGATCGCTACCGAGAGCTACGAGTCCTTCGCCGAAAATCTGCAGAAGGAGATAGAGGCTGATACAGGCATCCGTTTCGGGATCGTCGAGGAGCATCTCTTCGCGAATATTCCCATGCTTGCCGAAACCCCGCCGCAGCAGGCACCGGGGATGGAAGAGGAAGGCCCAGAATACGATGCGGGCGTCCCTGACGTCCTCGGGTATCTGCGATCTTCGGACATCTATCGTCACCTGCGCGCCCTGGAGCTGATCGACCGCCATGGCAAAGTGCAGGATAGCCTGAGGACGGCCATCAAGACCGGGACCCTTGCCCTGCCAGCCGGCCTCGAACCGTACCTCCCGGCAGTCACGGGTATCTTGCGAAAGGTTGCAGGCCGCCTTGAAGTGAAGAACGCCGACGACCGCAAACCGGTGGCGATTCGCAAGGAAGTCTTTCACAGCGAGGAATTCCGTTCGCTGTGGGACCGGATCAAGCATACGACGACCTATCGGGTTCAATTCGACAATGAGAAACTCATTGCGGATTGCGGCCGTCATATCGCCAATGGGCCACCGATCGCGAAGGCTCGTGTGACAGTCCGGAAGGCCGATCTCGCGATCGGCCAGGGCGGGGTGCTCGCCAAAGAGACTTCAATCTCTGGTCCGATTGCCATTGAAGAAGGCGACATCGTCCTTCCTGACCTGTTGACCGATCTTCAGGATCGGACACAACTCACACGGCGCAGTCTAGTTGCGATCTTGATCGAGAGCGGACGGCTATCGGACTTCAAGAGGAATCCACAGGCGTTCATCGAATTGGTGTCGGACATCATCAATCGCACCAAGCGCTTGGCGCTTGTGGATGGCATCAAGTACCAGCGGATAGGCGACCAAGACTTCTACGCCCAGGAGCTGTTCGAGCGGGAAGAGCTGACCGGCTACCTGAAGAACATGCTGACCAACACTAAAAAGTCGGTGTACGAGCATGTCGTTCATGACTCCGCTGGAGTGGAACGGACTTTTGCCGAGCAGATGGAAAAGAACGACGCCGTGAAAGTCTACGCGAAACTTCCCGGCTGGTTCAAGATTCCGACACCGCTCGGCACGTACAACCCCGACTGGGCCGTACTGCTTGAGATCGACGGGTTGGAGCGCCTGTATTTCGTGGTTGAAACGAAAGACAGCTTGTTTACGGACGATCTGCGCGATCAAGAGACGGCAAAGATTGCTTGTGGTGAAGCGCACTTCCACGCCTTGGTTCGGGACAACAATCCGGCGAAATACGTGCATGCAGCAAAGCTTGAGGATGTGTTCGACCACCTCTAGGTGGTGCATGGAAGCCTGGCTTGCTGTATCGAAGGCGGGAATCATTTTCCGCCTTCCATGTTCCTCGTTTATCAGGACGCCAGCAGTCCACGGCGTGCGACAGTATGGTCGAAGCGAGCGCGCTGGCGCTCGAGCGGGAACGCCGCAACGCCCGATACTCGCCGGTCTTGTAACCGGCCGATCTTGCGCCTCACCCGCGCTCCCCAAACAGCCGAACCCCGGTCAACTCCGCCAGCCTCCCCACCAACGCATCCTGAAACCCAGGATCAGCAACCTCCGCCGCCGCCTCCCGCCGCTGCCGATGATACCAATACCCACCACTGACCTTCGCCGCGCCATCATCGCTTGCCGCAAGCCATGTCTGGGTGAGGTGCCCCATCTCCAGGTCATCGGGCGCGCCGGCGCCGCCCATCTTTGTCGGCACCCAGCCGGGATCCACCGCGTTGCTGAGAACTTCGGGCCAGTGGCGGGCGATGGCGGCGGCGAGGGTGGCGATGTAGAGCTTGCTTTCCGAATAGGCCTGGCTGGCGTTCCATGGCCGCTTCTTCCAGTCAATATCGTCAAGGGCGCTGCTGCCGCTGCGGTGCATGCCGCTGCTGAGATAGATCAGGCGATCGGGGCGGGTGATCCAGGCGGTGAGCAGATAGGGGGCGAGCACATTCACCGCCAGCGTCTTTGCGTGGCCTTCCGGCGTTTCGCCCCGGCTCCTCTCGAGGTAGATGCCGGCATTGTGGATGACGGCGTCCATGCGGCCGATGGCGTTGACCTGCTCGGCAATCGATCGCGTCTCGGTGGCGCTGGCGAGATCGCCGATGACGAGGCCGAGTGCGGCAGAGGAAATCTCTGATATGGCGGCGGCGCGCTCCCGGGAGCGGGCGTGCAGCACGACGTCATGGCCTTCCTTCATCAGGGTGCGGGCGGCGGCAAGGCCGAGGCCATCGGTGGAACCGGTGATGAAAATACGGCTCATGGGGTTTCCTTTCGCGGCGGGTGCCACAGAGTGCTTGGCCATGGGTCCTCGGGTCAAGGCCGAGGAGGACGGAGGGTGGGGCGGGGCGATTGGTTGAGGCAAGATGGTGGAGCAAGTTCGGCCAGCGAGTGGGTGCGGTTTTGCAAATTGGTTCCCACCTACTCCGTCATCCTCGGGCTTGACCCGAGGATCCATACGCAGCACTCGACG